>DAITPI010000006.1:0-25510 GCA_036833655.1 Anaerolineales bacterium
GCCGGGAATGAGAATGCCGCCGTTTGCACGGATTGTCATAATCCCCACACGCAGACACGATTAACCAACAAGGATACCGGTGAGCTTTTGCAGGGCGCGCGATACTTGATCCCCCAGACCTGTGCCAAGTGCCACAGCACCATCTATGACACTTACCGGCAAAGCGTTCATGGTGCAGCGCTGACTCAGGAAGGCGATCAATACGTCCCCACCTGCATTGATTGTCATGGGGTTCACAATATTGGCGATCCCACCAGCAACAGCTTCCGCAACAGTACGCCGGCCCTGTGCGCCCGGTGCCATACCAATGAGACCTTGATGAAGCAATATGGCATCTCCACGAATGTGCTCAATACCTATGTGGCAGATTTCCACGGTACGACTGTCCAGATGTTTGAGGAGAACTATCCTGACCAGCCAACGAACAAACCGGTCTGCACCGATTGCCATGGCGTTCACGATATTATGCGACCGGATGACCCGAATGCCGGAATTGCGTTCAAGCAGAACCTGCTGGTCAAGTGCCAGCAATGCCATCCGGATGCCACCACGGCGAACTTTACCGATGCATGGCTGAGCCACTATGAGCCGAGCCCGCAAGTATTTCCGCTCGTGTTCTTTGTCAACCTGTTCTACAAGATCTTTATCCCTCTGGTTCTGGGCGGGATGACCTTGTTTGTGCTCACCGATATTTATCGCAGATTTGTCGCACGCCGCGCGCCGGCAAAAGGAGAGACAAGCGAATGAGCGAAGCCGTGACCGCCCCCCGCACTTTTGAGCGCTTCCCGCTTGCTCGTCGCATAGAGCACTGGGTAATGATGCTCTCATTTACTACATTGGCAATTACGGGTCTGCCCCAGAGATTTTCTTCTGCTCCCATTTCCATTGCCTTTGTAGGCATTCTCGGTGGTATTGAGAACCTGCGGACAATCCATCACATTGCGGCGATTGTCATGATGCTTGGCACCGCCTGGCATCTGCTTGTATTCGGGTACATGGCGTACGTCCGTCGCACGCGTCTGACGATGATCCCGACTCTGCAAGATGTGAAGGATGGCTGGCAGGCTTTGATGTACAACCTTGGCATTGCCAAGACGCCTCCTCAAATGGGGCGCTACACCTTCGAAGAAAAAATGGAGTACTGGGCGTTTGTGTGGGGCGCCATCATCATGGGCGCGACCGGCTTCATGATGTGGAATCCTATCTCGACGACCAAAATTCTGCCAGGGGAAGCCATTCCTGCCGCGAAAGCTGCCCATGGCGGTGAGGCACTGCTCGCCGTCCTGGCAATCATTATTTGGCATATGTATGGTGTGCATATCAAACGTTTCAACCGCGCGATGTTTACAGGCAAGATGAGCGAAGAGGAAATGCTGCACGAGCATCCCCTGGAGCTGGCCGATATCAAAGCCGGGATCGCGGAGCGTCCAGTGGATCCTGCGACCCTTCGCAAACGCCAGCGTGTTTACCTGCCGATCGCAGCTCTCCTGGCGTTGTTCATGCTGCTGGGAGTATATGGTTTTGTCAATGCGGAGGATACCGCCCTGACGACTGTCGAGCGGCGGATCCCGACTGTTGTGGTCTTTGTGCCTCAGACCCTGACCCCGGCACCTACCCTGACCCCAACCGCGCCCCCCACAGAAACCCTGCCGCCCAGCCCATCCCCGGCAGTAACCCAGGCGACGGCCGATTCCACTCCCTCGACACCTGCTGTTGCCTCCACTCTCACCTGGGATAACACCATTGGGGTCGTGTTCCAGGCGAAATGCACCACCTGTCATGGAGCTGGCGCCCTGGGTGGATTGAACCTGTCTACATATGCAGATGCCGTGAAAGGCGGAGCTTCTGGCCCCGCCATGATCCCGGGAGATGCCGATAACAGTCTGGTTGTTCAAAAACAACAGGCAGGTGGCCATCCCGGTCAACTAACTCCTGAGGAACTTGCTCAGGTCATTGAGTGGATCAACGCCGGCGCGTCCGAGAAATAAGAGGCGAATGCAGGACGCTAGTCCTGCATTCGCTTTTCCTCAATTGAATACCTTGTCTCACGCACTGTACAGGAGGTAACAATGAAGAAGCTCAGAGAACGCCTCGCAAGGTTTTTTGCCCCCGCGCCTGGTTCGCCTCGCTGGCTATACATCTTGCCCTATGCAGTCCTGGGAGTTCTCACAGTCCTGGTTGTTGCCGGCGGTATCTATGGGTGGGAGTACACGAACTCGCCGGGGTTTTGCGGCACCACCTGTCACACCATGCCTCCTCAGAATATAGCCTACAAGTCCTCGCCGCATGCCAATGTGACCTGCGAAGAGTGCCATATTGGGCGCGCCTCGTTCGGCGACCAGCTCACGCGCAAGTCCCAGGGGCTGAAAGAGGCGTACTATCAGATTTTCAAGCTCTACGAGCTCCCGATCCGCGCCAAGGCTTTGCGCCCTGCCCGCGACACCTGCGAAAAATGTCACCAGCCCGAGACGTTTTCCGACGACAGCCTGCGGGTGCTCTCCCACTTTGCCGATGACCTGCATAATTCAGAAAGCAAAATCTATCTGATTCTTAAGACCGGTGGGGGCGCAAAGCGCGAGGGCCTCGGACGGGGCATCCACTGGCACATTGTCAACAAAGTGGAATTCTATCCCCTCGATGATCTGGATCAGGAGATTCCATACATCCGTGCCTATAACGACGATGGAACCACAACAGAATATGTGGATGTCGAATCCGATTTCGACAAGTCCAAGCTCGATGAAACCCGGCTGGTTACCATGGATTGCGTCACCTGCCATAACCGCATCACCCACAAGTTTGCGTTTCCTGCGGAATCCGTTGATGTCGCTATGTCGCGAGGACAGATCGACTCCGGCATTCCGGTGATCCGCAAGCGAGCCGTCGAAGCCCTCTCGGTGGATTATCCTTCCCGTGAGGAAGCCTTTGCCGCATTTGACAAGATCGAAGACTATTACAAGACTTCGGATTACTACCCCGGTCATGGCGCACAAATTCGTGCAGCCATCCAGAGCCTCAAGGACATTTACGACCGCACGGTTTTTCACGATCAGGAGATTGATTGGACAACCTATCCAAACAACCTGGGTCATATTAATTCCCCGGGATGTTTCCGCTGCCATGACGGAAAGCATCTCGACGACCAGCAAAAGGCGGTCCGCCTCGAATGCAATGTCTGTCACTCGGTTCCCGTGGTTGCCGGGGAAGATAACTTTGTAACTTCGATTGAGATCAGCCGCGGACCGGAGCCCGAATCACATCTGAACCCGAACTGGATCAGCCTGCATAATGAGGCGTTTGGAGCCTCCTGCAGCGCCTGCCACAGCATGGACGATCCGGGTGGTACGAGCAATACGTCCTTCTGTTCCAACTCCGCCTGTCATGGGAACGTTTATACCTTTGCGGGTTTCGATGCCCCCAAACTGCGTGAGATCCTTAAGGAACAGCTGCCTCCACCGGAGCCCACCTTGGAAGCTCCCGAACTCCAGGGCGCACCGACGTTTGAGACCTATGTGGGACCACTCATAGCGCTGAAATGCACAGGCTGTCATGGAGAGCTGGCAACGGGTGGATTAAACATGCTGACTTACGCCGGTCTGATGAAGGGCGGTTCCAAGGGTCCAGTCGTCATCCCCGGGGATTCAGCCAATAGCCTTCTCTTCAAGATTCAAAACGCAGGAGGCCACTTCGCCAATCTGAGCGCTGAAGAGCTGGAGATCGTCCGGCAGTGGATCGATGCCGGAGCGCCTGAAAAGTAGTCGTTTGCAAAACCAGAAAGAAAAACGCGCTTTCTCACGAGCGCGTTTTTGCTTTAAGCGGCACTGTATTAGCCCTATTCATACCCTAATTATTTGTGACAACGCGCACAAATATAAATGACATTCAATACTCAAATTCGTCCACAAGGTCATAATAATAAGAATAGGCGGGGTAGATTTGGCTATGGCGTTCGAAGATCGAATGCCTGGAGATAACTCAATAGGTTTTGTCTGCCAGTACGCAAGGCGACGTGAGCGGAGGGATTATGCCCCATATGACCGATGAGCGGGTCCGAGCGGGGTTGCGCCATGAAGAGGATCTTTCTCTACTGAATGAAGTCAGCATGAAGACGGCTGGCGTTTCACACCTGGAGATGTGCATTCAGTGCGGAACGTGCGGCGGTTCCTGTCCAGTAGCCATGGACATGGATCACACGCCGCGCATGTTGTTTGCCATGCTGCGCGCCGGCATGCGGGAGGAGGTATTGCGTAGCAATACCCCGTGGATCTGTGTTTCCTGTTATCACTGCGTGGTGCGCTGCCCGCAGGAGGTCCACATCGCAGACGTGATGTACACGCTTAAGGGCATGGCGATCAAGGCAAAGCTGTATACGGACTCCACGGCGCCGCATTTCTCACAGACCTTTGTCGATATGGTCGAAACGTTCGGTCGCAGCTACGAGCTGGGGCTGGCTACCCGTCATTATCTCAGACACTTTCCGCTGCGCCTGCCGGGCATGATGCCGATGGGCTTTGGCATGATCACCAAAGGGCGCATGGCGATCACACCCAAGAAGATCAAGCATATGGATCAATTGAAGAAGATCCTGGAGTGTGCCAAGGAACTGGAGCTGACCTCATGAACAAATATCTCTTATATCCGGGTTGTTCCATGGAATCCAGTGCCAGAGCGTACATGGAGTCGCTCAATGCCATCATGGAGCCGCTTGATCTGCACTTTGAAGAAATCGAGGACTGGAACTGCTGCGGCGCCACAGAATACCTGGGCATCAACCTGATCCCGGCCTACTCCCTGATCGCCCGCAACCTGGCACTGGCGGCGAAGCAGAAGAACGGCACCCGCACCGTGGTGGCGCCCTGCTCGGCTTGTTATCTCAATCTCGCCAAAGCAGACTACTACATGCAGGAACGGCCCACGCTGGGTGAAAAGGTCAATCAGGCGCTGCAGGCAGGCGGACTGCAGTACGTGCCCGGTACGCTGGATGTGCGTCATTTGATCGATATTCTTGTCTACGATATCGGATTGGAGAGGATTCGGAGCAGCGTTGTCCGCCCGCTACACGGATTACGCGTCGCGCCTTATATGGGCTGTATGCTGCCTCGTCCCGATTACCAGCACCGCTGGTCGGATCATGAGCATCCCACCGAGCTCGATGACCTGTTGCGGGCGCTGGGTGCAGATGTGATCGATTATCCGCTCACCACCAGCTGCTGTGGCGGGCACATGACCCAGATTGGTCCTGAGACGGCATTCGAGCTCATTCGCCGTCTCGTGGCGGACGCGGATGAACGCGGCGCGGTTCTGATGGCAACCGTCTGCCCGATGTGCCAGATGAACCTCGACGCCTACCAGAACGAGATGAACCATTACTTCGGCTCGGATTACCACATGCCAATCCTGTTCTTCACCCAGTTGATGGGCCTCGCATTCGGCAGAGAACCCGAGGAAATTGGCATCGGCGTGGAGCTGGTCAGCTCTCGCAACGCCCTCGCGACGATCGGTGTGGAGGTACCTGTCACACAGGAACCCGGCGCGAAACGCAAGAAGGATGAAGGTCTGCCTATGCCGCGGCGCTGGACCAAGCACGAGGGGAAGGAGTCGGTGAAATGAGCGATACGCGAAGCAACCCCGTGGACAAGCGGAGCGGTTCTATGGAAGAGAAACAGGAACGCATTGGTGTATATGTCTGCCACTGTGGCTCGAACATCGCCGGCACCGTAGACGTGGTAGATGTTGCGAAATGGGCGGAAGAGAACCTCAAGCACCAGGGTGTGGTCATCTCACGAGAGTACAAATTCATGTGCTCGAGCCCGGGACAGGAGCTGATCGAGAAGGATATCAAGGAACTCGGGCTGACCCGAATCGTTGTCGCTGCCTGTTCGCCCCATTTACACGAGAAAACGTTTCGCACAGCAGCCAAGAACGCGGGGCTGAATCCATACCTGGTCGAGCTGGCTTCGATCCGTGAGCAGGTCTCGTGGGTGCACACCGACAAGACTGTTGCCACACAAAAATCGAAAGCGGTCGTATCCGGCGCGGTGTCGCGCGTCATCGAAAACACGCCACTCGAGGAGATCAAGGTCCCGATCAACCCCAATACCCTGGTCGTCGGGGGTGGCATTGCCGGGATTCAGGCAGCTCTGGAAGTGGCGAATGCAGGCTTCCACGTCTACCTGGTGGAGCGCGAGCCGTCCATCGGCGGCCACATGGCGCAATTCGACAAGACCTTCCCAACGCTCGACTGTTCGGCATGTATCCTGACGCCGCGCATGGTCGAAGCAGGTACGCATCCAAACATCACCTTATTGACCTGGAGTGAAGTCGTCAATGTGGCGGGGTACGTGGGCAACTTCAACGTCACGATCAAAAAGAAGGCACGCTTCGTCAAGGAAGACCTTTGTACAGGTTGTGGCATTTGCCAGGAGAAGTGTCCCAAGAAGGTGATCGATGAAGTGTTCGAGGCAGGGCTGGGATATCGCAAGGCGATCTATACGCCGTTCGCCCAGGCTGTGCCGAACTACCCGGTCATGGACAAGGAGAACTGTACGTACTTCATCAAAGGAACGTGCAAGGCTTGTGAGAAATTCTGCCCGACCGAAGCGATCGACTTCAACCAGCAGGATCAACTGATCAACGTGGATGTGGGCAATATCATCCTGGCGACGGGCTACGATCTGTTCGATGCACGCCGGGTCAGCAACTACGGATATGGACGTCTACCGAATGTGTTCACCAGCCTGGAATTCGAGCGACTGAGCAACGCAGCCGGCCCAACAGGCGGTCATGTCGTTTTACGGGATGGAAAGACGGTGCCCAAATCGGTGGGTATCATCCATTGTGTAGGGTCGCGCGATAAGAATTTCAACAACTACTGCTCGGTCATCTGTTGTATGCAGGGCCTGAAATTTGCGCACCTGGTACAGGAGCATACAGGCGCCACAGTCTATAACTTCTACATTGATATGCGTACCGCATACAAAGCGTACGACGAGTTTTACCAGCGCGTTCTGGAAGAGGGGACGCTCTTCGTGCGTGGCAAAGTCGCCGAGGTCACCGACGCAGCGCGCTACTCCAACGAAAAAGGCAAGCTGGTCATCCAGGTGGAGGATACGCTGGCAGGCAAGCAAAGACGGATCCCGGTGGATATGGTCATCCTCTCCAGCGGCTTACAACCGCGCCACGACGCACGTGAAGTGGGCAAAATGTTCGGCATCTCCTGCTCAACCGACGGCTGGTTCACGGAGAAACATCCCAAGCTGGATCCAGTTGCCACGATGACCGAAGGCGTCTTCATCGTCGGTTGCGCGCAGGGACCCAAGGACATCCCTTCCAGTGTCGCCCAGGGCGCTGCGGCGGCCGCGCGGGTCCTCGACAAGATCCTGCAGCGTGAGGTGACGCTCGAGCCCGTCAAGGCCAGCGTCGATGAAGAGAAATGCTCGGGCTGCCGCATCTGCAATGGGATGTGCCCATTCAACGCCATCAGCTTCCTTGAAGATCGTATGGTGACCCGGATCAATCTGGCGCTCTGCCAGGGTTGCGGTACCTGTGTGGCAGCGTGCCCGGCAGGCGCGATCAGCGGCACAGGCTTCAGTGACGAACAGATCATTGCGCAGATCGACGGTCTGTTGTTCCGCAATCTTGCGCCGATTGGAGCGTAAGGAGTGACCTTTATGACTGATCAATTTGAACCAACCATTGTCGGCTTTACCTGCAACTGGTGTAGCTATCGGGCGGCCGATCTGGCGGGCACCTCCCGGATGAAATACGCGCCGAACGTGCGTCTGATCCGCATGATGTGCTCGGGACGCCTGGATCCGACCTTTGTCCTGCGGGCGCTCTCCGGTGGCGCGGACGGGGTCCTCATTACGGGCTGCCATCCCGGCGATTGCCATTATATGGAACAGAACTACAAGGCGCTCCGCCGCTATCTCCTGCTCAGACGTGTGCTCAAAGGCATGGGTATCGAGCCCGAGCGGGTGAAGCTGGTCTGGGCAAGTGCAGCGGAAGGTGCTCGCTTTGCCAGCGAAACGACCTTGTTTGTAGAAGAGATCCGCAAGCTGGGTCCATTGAACTGGGGAAAAACCAGTGGTCCGTTTTCAGTTGTAGGTGATCAGACCACTGAAAACGCGACACTGATTACTGAGAAGGAGGTGCCCGCATGACCGTCAACGGTAACAAGCCAAAGTTTGCCATGTACTGGGCAGCCTCCTGCGGCGGGTGCGAGATCGCCGTCCTCAATACGCACGAAAAGATCCTCGACGTGGATGCAAATTTCGACGTGGTATTCTGGCCCGTGGCGATGGATGCGAAATACAAGGACGTGGAAGCCATGCAGGATGGCTCGATCCTTCTGACGCTGTTCAACGGTGGCATGCGCAATGACGAGAACGAACATATTGCCAAGTTACTGCGCCAGAAATCGAAGATCCTGGTCGCATTCGGTTCCTGCGCGTGTGAGGGCTGTATCCCCGGGCTGGCAAATCTGAGTCCTGTGGGCGAGATCGTCCACACCGCGTACAACACCATCACAACCGATAACCCGCATCAGATCTATCCGCGCACGACGTTCGATGTGCCGGAGGGTGAATTACACATCCCGACTCTTTCCCGGATGTTGCGTCCGCTTGACGAGGTTGTCGACGTGGATTACTACATGCCGGGCTGCCCGCCCGAGTCGCACCAGATCGCGGCCGTCATCGATCTTGTCATCAAAGTCGTTCGCGGCGAAGCAGAGCTTCCACCCAAAGGGACGGTCATTGGCGTCGGCAATTCCACAGTCTGCGATGAATGTCCGCGGGCACGCAATATCAAGCTGATCAAGGCTTTCAAGCGGATCCAGGATATCGCCCCGGTGGATCCGACTCTCTGCATCCTCGAGCAGGGCGTGCCGTGCAACGGTCCCGCGACGCGTAGCGGTTGCAATGCCCGTTGTCCTCAGGTAGGGGCGCAATGCATTGGTTGTTATGGTCCCGCCGAGGGCGTGATGGATTACGGCGCGCGCCTGATCACCGCCTTTGCCTCCGTGGTGGATGCCAATACCCCGGAAGAAATCGATAGGATATTGGATGGCATTCCCGATCCAACGGGGCAGGTCTATCGCTTCAATTTAGCGGGCTCCTTGATGAAAGCCGCCAGGTCCGCGTGGGAGAAAGGATAGGGGCACGATATATCGTGCCCATACGGAGGCCAGATGACACAAAGAATTAGCATTGATCCCATCACCCGGCTGGAAGGCCATGGCAAGATCGAGATCTTCCTGGACGACAATGGCAATGTGGCAAATACCTATTTCCAGATTCCCGAGCTGCGCGGCTTTGAGCGCTTTGTGGTCGGGCGGCCCATCGAGGAGATGGCGCTGATCACAAACCGTATTTGCGGCGTCTGCCCCGAGGCGCACAATATGGCTGCCTCCAAAGCGGCGGATGCGGTATACAAAGTGGATCCACCTCGCGCCGGCAAAATGCTACGCGAGTTGCTCTATTCTGCGTTCTATTGCGCCGATCACACTACCCATTTCTATGCTCTGGGTGGACCTGATTTTGTGATGGGTCCGGATGCCCCCGTGGCTGAGCGGAACATCCTGGGCGTGATTCACAAGGTGGGACTGGAGATCGGTGGCAAGGTCATCCAGATGCGCAAGTATGGGCACACGGTCGTCGAGATGATCGGCGGGCGTAAAGTGCATCCGTGCGCCTCGATTCCCGGCGGGATGACCAGGGGCATTACCGAAGAGCAGCGCAAAGAGATCGAAGAGATGGGACACTGGGCGGTCGAGTTTGCCCAGTTCAGTCTCAAGATCTTCAACGACATTGTGCTTGGCAATCCGCAATATGTAGATCTGATCCTTGGCGATATATATACTCATCACACGTACTACATGGGCCTGGTCGATGAGAAGAATGAAGTCAATTTTTACGATGGCAAGGTCCGTGTGGTTGACCCGAACGGCAAGGAGTTCGTGAAATACGAGCCGAAGGATTACGCAGAACACATTGCCGAGCACGTAGAACCATGGACCTATCTGAAGTTTCCCTATCTAAAGAAAGTAGGCTGGAAGGGTTTCGTGGATGGCGCGGACTCCGGTGTGTATATGGCTACTCCACTTTCCCGGCTGAATGCGTCGGATGGGATGGCGACCCCACGCGCCCGGGAGGAATACGAGCGCTTCTATGCCACCCTGGGCGGCAAGCCGGTCCATCAGCGTCTTGCGACGCACTGGGCGCGGCTGATCGAGCTGCTCTACGCAGCCGAGCGCTGGGTGGAGCTGGTCACCGATCCCGAGATTACCTCCACGAACGTTCACACAAAGCCGACCGGGATTCCTACCGAAGGGATCGGCATCGTGGAAGCGCCGCGTGGCACCCTGACCCATCATTACTGGACCGACGAGCGCGGAATCGTAACGAAAGCAAACCTGATCGTGGGCACCACCAACAACTATGCGCCCATCCAGATGTCCACGCATAAAGCGGCGACGAGTTTGATCAAAGAAGGCAAGGTGACAGAGGGGCTGCTCAATATGGTAGAGATGGCTTTCCGGGCTTATGATCCGTGCTTCGGGTGTGCGACACATTCGCTGCCCGGACAAATGCCCCTGGAGATCACCATTCGAAAATCAACGGGTGAATTAGTGGATTTGATCAAGCAGTGTTGTTGATTGAATTCTCTTTTCCATTGGTTGGCGCGCTGGAATATCGGGCAATATTCTGGCGCGTCTCTCTCATCTTATGAAAACGATCGTGGTCGGTCTCGGCAACCCCATTCTCGGGGACGATGGTGTTGGCTGGAAGGTTGCCGAACAGGTTAAACAGCAGCTCAAGATGGGCAGGTCGGAGGGGGGCAGCTATGTGGATGTAGAGTTTCTTTCCCTGGGGGGGCTCAGTCTGATGGAGCACCTGATTGGCTATGAGCGCGCTATCTTAGTCGACGCAGTGGCATCCGAGCGGCCCGTTGGCTCCGTGGTTGTCTCAAAGCTTAGCGATCTTCCGGATTATTCCGGGTTCCATACCGCCAGCCCGCACGATACATCACTCCAGAATGCTCTTCGTCTAGGCAAGACGATGGGGGCAAACTTGCCCGATGAAGTCATTGTGGTTGGAATTGCGACCAGCCATATCTTCGATTTCAGCGAAGAGCTCTCTCCACCCGTGGCAAAAGCCGTATCAGAAGCAACACAAATTGTCATTCATTTGCTCCCGTAAATCATCATAAATCAATGGAGAAGAAAATCATCTGCACGGGTGACTTTCTCCATCTTGGACGCAACCTGTTAAAGGCTTAATCTAAAGAAAATTATGCACGAACTATCTCTTACGCAAAACCTGCTTGAAATTGCACTACAGAATGCTCAGTCGAGAAGAATTGTAAATGTCAATTTGCTGATTGGTCCTTTTTCAGACAATCGTGAAGCAAATATCAGGTTTTATTGGCGAGACCTGGCAAAAGGTACGCCTGGCGAAGGAGCAAAGCTGCATTTCCGGCACAGGCAACCGGCTGTCAGATGCCTGGCATGCGGCGGAACTTTCAACCTCGAAGAGAACGAGTCAATCTGCATGTATTGCCAGAGTGACCGCCTGCAAATGGCAGGCGGAGAGGATGTAAAGCTCGAGAGTATTGATGTGGAATGATCGCATCGCCTGCAGCCATGCGATCCGAGAGGTGCAGGCGGTCGAAGAACAGCTAGCTGAAGAAATTGCATTCAAGGTAATCTTTCGATAGACCGGGCTTTATCCGGGACGAAAATACATGACAAAGCATATTACTGTCAAAGGCGCGGTACAGGGAGTCGGGTTTCGCTCGTTTGTCTATGGACTGGCAACCCGGCTCAATTTACATGGCTGGGTATGTAACACGGCTGCCGGGGTGGAGATCGTCCTGGATGAGCAGAATGGCTCGATTGAGAAATTCCTCCAGCTCGTTGCCGCCGAAAAGCCCGCGCTAGCGCGGATCGATGCGATTGAAGTCGAAGATAGTTTGTGTAATCCGTCGACGAGCTTTGAGATCCGCGAATCTCCCGATCTCATTGCTGGGCCTCAGCCCATTCCTGCCGATATCGCCATTTGCCCTGACTGCGAACGCGAGCTCTTCAGTCCCAAAGATAGACGTTATCTCTATCCATTCATCAACTGCGCACACTGCGGACCGCGTTTCACCATCATTTGTGATGTTCCCTACGACCGCCCGAATACGACCCTGGCCGATTTCCCCATGTGCGATCGTTGCCGTTCGGAATACACAGATCCCGGGAACAGGCGTTTCCATGCCCATCCAATTGCCTGCCCGGAATGCGGCCCGTTTGTAGAACTGCGCGAAACGCATTCCCAGTTTCCCACCTCCGACCCTCGCATATCGAGCATCGAGATCCGTGTTTCTGCAATCCTGAAAGCACGTCGTCTGCTGCGCGAAGGATATATTGTTGCCATCAAGGGCTTGGGCGGGTTTTATCTGGCATGCGATGCCTCCAATCCCTATACCCTGGCGGAGCTGCGCGACCGGAAGGGTCGCAGTGACAAGCCGTTTGCAGTGATGGTTGCCGATGTGACGGCCGCGGCATCCATCTGTCACTTGCAGAGGGAAGAACATCTGCTGCTGACAGGGCGCGAGAGACCCATTGTCCTGCTCGAAAAGAAAAGACAGACAAACTCTTCCATTTACAGGGTCTCTGAGCTGGTTGCACCGAATCTGGATACTCTGGGAGTCATGCTGCCGTACACGCCGTTGCATCATCTGCTCCTCAATCAAACCGACCCGGTACTGGCACGTGAGCCGGCTCCACCGATTCTCGTGATGACCGGCGGAAACTTTGGTGAAGAGCCGACTGCGACCGAGAACAAGCATGCGCTGGCACACCTTTCGCCGCTGGCCGATGCGTTTCTCCTGCACAACCGCGATATCCACATTCGCTCGGATGACTCGGTAGCGAAGGTAGAGCACGGCGAGAGCATCTACTTGCGGCGCTCGCGAGGGTATGCTCCCTACACGTGGAAGCTGCCCTTCAATGCCAGCTCTATCCTCGCGGTGGGGGGCGAGTTCAACAATACGTTTTGTGTGACGTACGACCAGTATGCATTGTTGAGCCATCACATTGGTAATATGGAAAATGCCGAGACACAGATGGCATTTGAACAAGGCGTCAAGCATCTCACGCACATCTTCTGCATCGAGCCCAGAGTGATCGCGCACGACCTGCATCCTGACTACTTCACAACTCAGTACGCCAAACGTTGCTCTTTAACGCGGGTGGGAGTGCAGCATCACCATGCTCACATCGCCGCCTGTATGGCAGAAAACGGGCTGGACGACAAGCCCGTGATCGGGCTTGCCTTCGATGGCAGAGGATACGGAACCGACGGAGCGGTCTGGGGTGGGGAGGTCCTGATTGCCTCCTACGGGGCCTTTACGCGATTTGCACATCTGGAGTACTTACCGCTCGCCGGTGGGGACTCTGCGAACCGTGCGCCCTGGCGGATCGCGGCGGGTTATGCGCGTGCTCTCGATATCGATGTCGAGAGAATGCCTTTCCTGCAAAACATCGACAGGCGTGCTCTCCGCCTGCTCAGGCAGGAGATAGACCGGAACCTGCACACGTCTCCGACCTCCTCGATGGGCAAGCTCTTTGATGCGGTAGCGAGCATGATCGGAGTCCGGAATGAGATCACGTATGAAGCCCAGGCTCGTATCGAACTGGAAGTCCTTTCCCGGCCAGCTGTGCTGGCAGCGAAAAGCTATCCCTACGTTATCGAGCAGACGGCAGATGGTACCGTGATCCGCGTGCGGCCCTTGCTAGCGGCAATTGTGCAGGACGTCCGTTCAAGTGCATCGGTGAGTCTGATCGGTGCACGCTTCCATAAGACATTGGCAGAGATCGCCGTTGAGGTCTGCAGGCGGGCACGCGACTCGAGGGGCTTGGGCGATGTTGTCTTATCGGGTGGTGTGTGGCAGAACCAGATCCTGCTGGACCTTGTTCGAGATGGCTTGCGGCAGGATGGCTTCGCGGTGTACTTTCACAGGCAGGTGCCTACCAATGACGCTGGTCTCGCGCTGGGACAGGCGGCCGTTGCTGCGGCGCAGGCGGTAGGCTCCCCCGAAAGTCGAGAACAACCGGAACATCTTTTGAGGCCCTGACCATTTGCTCGGGCATTCCTGTGCACAGTTCGATGAATCAAAAAGGGCGCCGGTGGCGCCCTTTTTGGATTGCGATAGCTTACACGATCACCGGCTTGGCGGCTTCCACCTTTACCCTGACGTGTTCTTCTTCGATCAGCGAGTGATCGACGACTCGCAGATAGCGGACGCCGAGTGAAAAGGCAGCGAGACCATAAGCGATGATCGCCGCGCCGGCAGCGATTTCGATGAGGGAGGGTCGGTAGCTGGTGTAGCCAATTGCCTGACCTGCTACGTAGGGCATGACCACCATCAGACCCGTGATATTGGTGTCCCAGCGGAACGCCACCACACCTGCTGCCACCAGCAGCAGAGCGACGGTGCGCCAGAAGCGGTTCATACGCGTCGGCTTGTAGAGCAGCAGGATCATGGGGACAATCATGCCGAGCAACATTTCCACGATCCAGAAATTGAAGGCAAGCGGACCCTTCGTCAGGAAGTGCAAGCCTTCCGTGCGTCCGGGATCGTAGGCGTATGTTTGAGAAAGCGCATCCCATGCCCGGAAATAGAAGTAGCCGATCAGCAGATAACCAACAAACTGTGCCACGCGCTCGATCAGCGCATCGTTGACCCGGGCCTTATTCGTCAGCCGCGAGGCGAGCATCGAGGCAAACAGCGTAAGGGAGATGCCGCCAACAATGGCGGAGAGCATGAACAGCACCGACATCTCGGGCTTGAACCAGAACGGTCGCGCCTTGATCACGCCGTAGGTCGCGCCCAGCGAGGATTGGTGCAGGCTGGAAAGCCCCAGTCCGACGATCGCCAGGATCGGCGCATAATGATGGACGCGTCCCATCAGGGAGGCGACCCTGGGCAGGCGCTTTCGCAGCCATGCCAGGTTGGCAAGGATCGGCATGCTCTCGAAGACCAGGACGGTGAGATACAGGACCACACACATCGTTACTTCCCATAAGAGGGAATGGGTGTTCCAGTACACCAGCGAGTGCCAGAAGCGCTCGGGCTTGCCGATGTCCAGGATCAGCGCCAGCGTCGCCATCGTGTAGCCAATCAGACCGACAAACGTGGCCGTCCGGGCAATCGGCTGGTAGCGTTTCAACCCGAAGAGATATACCGCCGCACACAGACTGAATGCACCCGCGCCCAGGGCAATGGAAGAGAGATCAATCGTGATCCACAGGCCCCAGGGGACAAGATCGGTCAGGTTGGTGATTCCCAGGCCTTTCCAGAAGACCAGGATGCCAGCCACGAGGCCGCTGAGCAGGATGACGCCCAGGAAGGCGAGCCATGCGGTCCAAGGAGTAATCAGTTTTTTCAACATGGTCATGCCTCCGTGGCAACAGCAGGGATGTAGTAGACGCGCGGTCCGGTGCCCAGATTCTCGCGTAGCCGATAGGAAGGATTATTATGCAGCGCTTTGCTCGCAGCGGATTCGGGATCGTTCAGATCGCCAAAGATGCGCGCGCCGGTCGGGCAGGCGTTGACACAGGCAGGAGTGGCTTCCGGATCCAGGCCCGGCTTGAGACCGAGCGCTAGGCCGCGGTCAATGGTCTGGTAGCAGAAGGAGCACTTCTCGGGTACCCCGCGCGGACGTCGTTCGACTTCCGGGGTTCCCCATTCGGGTACGGCCGGATTTTCTCCGGTGAATTTTTCCCAGTTAAAGGAACGTGCGTCGTAGGGGCAGGCGACCTGGCAATATCGGCAGCCGATGCAGCGGTCATAATCCATCATCACGATGCCGTCATCCCGATAGTAGGATGCTTTCACCGGGCAGACTTCTACACAGGGCGCCTTTTCGCAGTGCATGCACGGACGGGGTACAAAGACCTGCATATCTCCAACCATCCCATCCGGCACCACCTTGTTCCACTGGATGTCAGGGTTGACGTCGTTATGCGCCTGGCAGGCCACTGTGCAGTAGCCGCAGCCCGTGCATTTCGATTGGTCGATGACCATCGCCCACTGATGCTTGCCTTTTGGTGAGCTGCCCGAGGCTTTCGAGGAACTGACGGCTCGTGTCCCGGCTGCAACCGCAACACCCACGGCGGTCAGTTTCAAGAATTCACGTCGGTTGAGGCTGTTCTCACTCATTTTCGTCCTCATTCTCGCGTTCGTGTTTGAGTGTTCGGTGATACCAGCGTTCGAGCCAGGGAGCCAGGACCATGCCACCCGCAAGACCGATCAAGCCTGCCAGGCCGGCAAACCCCATGGGACCTACAGGCTGGGGCTCGGGTGTGACGGAGGCGAGCTGCACATCTTCTGCCGCGGGGGCAGCTGCAGGCTCGGTTGTCGTCCCTTCCGGGCTCTTGGCTTCCGTCGGGCTGTGCATCTGCTGGGCATGGCAGGTATTGCACGAATCCAGGCTGGCGTTGAAGGAGTGATCGGGAACGGTGTGCGCAGCCCTGTCAGCGCTTTCCATATGGTTCACATGGCAGTCCACACAGGAGATATCCTTTTGCGCATGGGCAGTATAGGAGAAATCCATGCTGGATTCCTTATGGCAGGTGATGCACAGTTCAGAGACATCATCGGACTTTTCACTCGTGCGCGGCCCTGTAACCTTCTTCAGGGAAGCGCTATGCGGATCATGGCACGTAGCGCAGTCCATGCCGCGCTGGTAGTGTGTGCTGACCTTCCAGTCCTGCCAGCCAAAGCGTGTGTCACTGTGACAACGTCCACACAGGTCCGTTGACCGGTTCACAGGCATAGGGCTTTTTGGATGATCTGCAGGAGCCGGTCCGTGACAGGCTTCGCAGGTCACGCCATCTGCCTTGTAGGTGGCAGTGGCAGGATCATAACCTGTCGTGTGACAGACCAGACATGCGCCCGGTTTGCCCTGGGAATTCCACTCTGCCACAAAGATGGGATCGCTGCCGGCGTTGCCGTGGGCGCCGTTCTGCCAGGTCATCTGAAACTCGGTGTGGCAGGTGGCGCAATCGGAGGTTTGCATGATGGCAGGTGGTTGTTCGCCCTGGGCATTGGCCATAACCAAAGTCACCCCCGCGGCAAGCAGGGCGAAGATCACCGCGATCAATAGACGTTCAATTCGAGAGCTCATCTCTTACATTCTCCTTGGTTCGATTTGCAGGGCCGGGACCGGCGCGTCAATGAAAACTTTGCAAGAGATGCATTCTTCTTGCAGATAGCCATTGGGTTGGCGGAAGACCTGCCAGCAGGGCAGAGCGGAAGAGGCTGCCGCGCAATTTTTACGCTGTTCGGGGGAGCAGCCTTTGATCTTCCAGCATTGAGCTTTCGGCGCGGGCGTCGGGGGAAGGGCTGCTTCCGCCTGCCAGTGTTCATCGAGCTTCCGCAGCAAATAGATCAAAATCACTGTTCCGGTAATTGGGATTGCCAGCCGCAGGAGCAGGCCGCCCACGATGATAAGTAGGGAAGTAATTGTGTCCATAGATCCTCACCGGTGGAGCCAATATCTCTCTTCACGCCGACGAAGCCATTCGCCGACCGTGATCAACAGTCCGACGGGAAGAATTACCCGGATCAATAAAAACACTGTAAGGGTGACTGTGCTCATGGAATTCTCCTTTCTTAATCTCCACATCCAGTTTATGAGAAAACGATAAGAAAGGGAATTCGGCATATGACCAATCTTTGGGTTGGCGAATCAGCCTACTTCCCACGTGGTTGGCTGGGTTTGTAGCGGTAGTTCACCCCATGAGATCATTCAAAAAATGCGGTGTTTGTAGGATATTTTCCCCACTGTCTGGTGTGTTTATTGCAGCATGATATAATTGAGACCAATCCTGTAAAACCGATTACATTCATCTAATAGGGGCGTGACATACGTTATTCACATGTAAGTTGGTTTAGATTAATATAAAGGGGAGATTAAAAAGACTGAAAAACTCTTAATATCTTAAGGAGGTGCTCCCGCTCAAGACTGCCCATGCCCCTCACTACGAAACCCATCGAAAGGAGAATATCGTAAATGTCAATGAAAAAGAGTTTGTTGCTTCTTGGAACCGTGCTTCTGCTGGCAGTCATCCTGGCAGCATGCGGTGGGAAGCCCGAACCCACGGCTGCTCCCACAGAAGCTCCGACCGAAGCTCCTGCCCCCACGCCGAATCCAGTTGAGGTACCGAATCTGGCAGCATGGGAAGGCTCTGCCCATAACGCTGTGGACACCGAGCCCTTCCGGCACTGGGATGATGCCACCGAGAATCCAGACGGTGTACCGGTAGCTTGTGCAAAATGCCATACCAGCGCCGGCTACCAGGATTTCCTGGGCGCCGATGGTTCTGCGCCTGATGTCGTCGATGCCCCGGTCGCGGCTAAAGATGCCCAGGGCATTCAATGTATTACCTGCCACAACCCTGTAGCCGCCAACCTGAACAGTGTTGCTTTCCCCGGTTTTGAAACGGATAAAGATGGTAATCCTGTTCCTTACGTTGTTACAGGTTTTGGCGATGCCTCCCGTTGTCTCGTGTGCCACCAGGGCCGTGAATCCAAGGCCTCTGTGGATGCCCAGATCGCACGTTTCAAAGCGGAGGATCCGGATGCTGTGGTTGCCCCGATCAAGGATGACAAGGGCAATAATGTAAACTTCGGTTTCCGCAACATCCACTACTATGCTGCCGCTGCGACTCTCTATGGCACCCAGGTCAAGGGCGGTTATGAATATGATGGCAAGCTGTATGACGCCAAGTTCGATCATGTCGAAGGCCGCAACACCTGTATTGGTTGTCATGATCCTCACTCACTCCAGGTGAAGGTTGAAGAGTGCGCCACGTGCCATGGCGATGGCGTCCTGGCCGAAGGTGGCCTCCAGAATATCCGCGAGCCTCAGGCGTCCGCCTGGGACTACGATGGTGATGGCAACAAGGAAGAAGGCATGTACTATGAGATCCAGGGCTTGCAGGAAGCCTTGCTGGCTCAGATCCAGAATTATGCCAAGGATACTGCCGGTGCTGAGATCAAGTACGATGCAGCCACCTATCCTTACTTCCTGGGCGCAGATGACAAAGGCTATGCTAACTGGACTCCGCGCCTGCTCAAGGCCGCCTATAACTACCAGGTTTCTGTTAAGGATCCGGGTGCATTTGCCCACGGCAATAAGTACATCATCCAATTGCTCTACGATGCGATCGAGGATCTGGGCGGCGATGTCAGCAAGTACACCCGCAACGATGCCGGTCACTTTGCTGGCAACACGATGCCGTTCCGCGATTGGGACGCTGAAGGTGAAGTGCCCTACGGTTGTGTGAAGTGCCATACCGCGGGTGGTCTGCCTGAGTTCATCAAGAACGGTGGTACAACCGTTGTTTCCCCGACTGGCTCCACATTGACCACGGGTGTCAGTGCCATGCACCCCAGCAATGGCTTCCAGTGCTCCACCTGTCACGATGAAGCCAACTGGCCCAATCGCTATGCCCTTGCATCGGTGACCTTCCCCAGCGGCAAGACCGTCAGTTTCGGCGGCAAGGATGCCGATGGTAAGTTCGTGGCGGATGACTCCAATATCTGTATTGCGTGCCACCAGGGCCGCGAATCCACTGCCAGCGTCAACGCTGCGCTCCGAGGCAAGGATGCCGATACGGTTGATCCAAAGATCAGCTTTAAGAACATCCATTACTTTGCAGCAGGAGCCACGTTGTTTGGCAATGATGTTCAGGGTGCATACCAGTACGAAGGCAAAGAGTATCTTGGCCAGAATACGACGCACCCGCTGAACAAGTGTAAAGACTGCCATGACGTCCATGCGCTGGAGCCCAAGCTCGAAGCCTGTGCTGGCTGCCACGGCGATACGAAACCCGAAGACATCCGCTTCAACACGGATACGACCGACTGGGACGGCGATGGCAATGTGACCGAAGGCGTTGCTGGCGAAATCCAGACGCTGTCTGAGGCACTCTATGCTCAGATCCAGGCCTATGCCACTGAGAAATCTGCCGGAATGGTCTACGATGCTGCTGCCTACCCGTACTTCTTCCTGGATGCGGATGGCAACGGTGAGCCCGACAAGAATGACCAGGGCGCCAATGTCAACTACAATGGCAACTGGACGCCGAAGCTGCTCAGGGCTGCCTTCAATTATCAATACAGCCAGAAGGATCCGGGTGCGTTCGTTCACAATCCGAAGTACGTCATCCAGTTCCTGATCGACTCGATCCAGGATCTTGGTGGCGATGTGAGCAAGTACACTCGTCCCGACGTTCCGGCTCCCGCTCAGTAAGCCGTAACAAGATCAATTAACGAAAAATGACGGGCGCGCGCGCGCCCGTCATTTTTCGTTGTCGATGCCCAGAGATACCAGCAGCTTAAGCTTTGATGATCCCCTTGCGAATGGCATAGCGCACGAGCTCGGCTCGGGAATGCAGATTCAGCTTCCGCATGATGTTCTCACGGTGGCGTGCCACGGTCTTGGGGCTGATGACCAGGGACACGGCAATTTCTTCATTGCTCGCGCCCTCTGCCACATAGGTCAGCACTTCCTGCTCGCGGTCGGTTAGCTCCGACCTTGTCTGCTCTGTACCGGCATGCCCTCCATCCAGAAAATCGCGCACCAGCAGCTTGGCGAGCGATGGATAGAGATACACCTGCCCGGTAGCCGCAGCCCGGATGGCGGTGATCAGCTCCTCGGGAGCGGCTCGCTTGGGCACATAGCCAGATGCCCCGGCTTCCAGCATCTTGAAGAAGTATTCCTCATCTTCGTGAATCGTCAGGGCGACGATGGCTACATCCGGAGTCCGTTTCTTGATCTCGCGGGTGGCATCGATGCCCGAGAGGTCTGGCAGACCGATATCCATCAAGATCACATTGGGTTTGAGTCGCAAAGCCGCTTCCATGGCCTCGGCGGCAGAAGAGGCTTCGCCGATGATCTCGACATCGCGCTCGTTCTCCAGCAGCATCTTGAGCCCGGAGCGGACCACGGCATGGTCGTCCACCAAAAGCAGTCGTATCGTCATTGCTTTACCTCTGTGAGCCTGTGAAAATCTACTCCCGCATGGTGATAGGGGATGAGTGCTTCCACCTCTGTCCCGTAGCCCGGTCGTGACTGTATCGAGACGGTACCACCCAGCAGCGCGGCGCGTTCCTGCATGCCTGCCAGCCCCAAGGTTGGACGGCTGGTGCTCTGTTGTTGTCTGCTGTCAACATCAAAGCCAATACCGTTATCCCGTACATTAATACGAACATTCTTCTCTTCAAACCGCACGTAGATGTTAGCATGGGTTGCATGCGCATGCTTGATAATATTATTCAGGCACTCCTGGATGATGCGAAAGATCGTGATCCGCATCGACTCGTCGAGATCGCATTCTTCGCCGACGATATCCACCCGCACGCCGATCATCGAATGTTCCTGGACCCGGTTGGCATACCAGCGCAGCGCCGCAGAGAGTCCCAGGTCATCGAGATGGGAAGGACGCAGGTCGGAGATCAGACGCTGCAGTTCCTTGAGCGAGTCGGCTGTCAACGATTCAAGCTTGTGGAGCGTTCCCATGGCTTCCTTATTGCGCGCCCCGAGCTTGCCAGAGAGACCGCGCAAGCCCATGCCGATCGCTGTCAGGGATTGCCCGGTCTCGTCGTGCAGATCGCGAGCAATTCGCTGGCGTTCCGACTCCTGCGCGGCAACCACGCGCCGGAATAGCTCGCCACGCATGATCTCCCGCTGCTGGGCTTCCTCCAGCCGGGCTGCCTGTAGATCGGCGATCTTGCGCTCTTCTTCCACCTGAAAAGCTCGCAGGAACCGGATCACGAAAAGCGCAGCGGCAACCGCTGTCACAGCTCGGAACATCTGGATGGGGAATCCGAACAAGTCAAGAAAGGCCTGCTGGTTGATAAGATTCGATGGAAAGAGGGGTGTGTTTCGGGTAAAGAACTGTCCGAAGAGGCCATACCAGCCAAAGGTGATGGCAGCCCACAACGCATCCTGCCCAAAGCGGATCAGCCCGGAGCGGCGGAAGGCGCGTTGCTGGACCACCAGTCCAATGGCGGTCAGGACCGAAGAGGGAATGGCAAGCGTATAGCGAGTCCATGTGTCTGCTACATCCCAGAGCACCTGGCCGGCGTAGATGCCACGAAAATGATATAGACCAAACACCCAGACCGCCTGCAGCCCAATCGGAATCAACAGGAATAGCCGCCGGGTGACCTCGTTGTCTGCCAGGAGAAAGCTTCCAAATGCTGCCAGTGAGATAAAGGAAAACGCCAGAGTCGCAAGCTGTATGCCCCACATGATGGATACTTCTGTCGCGGTGACCGCATGTCCCATCAGCATGTACATCTCCAGCCATTCATGCGCCGCATGCACAAGCCCAAAGCCGGCCAGCGGCGGCAGCGCCCGGCGTAGTCTTACGTCGGAGGCGCGGCCACCCTCCACGGCAACCAGAAGACCCATGCTGAAGAAAGCCAGGCCATAGATGAAGTAGACGGGAACGATGTAGGGTACACCCAGGATCACGCTTTGCCTCGCTCTACGTTCTAACGACTCCCGGCCTCTACTCCGTCATCAGTCTGCTGCCGCAGGTGCGACAGAACCGGTCGCCGGGATTTGCGCGTGTACCGCATTCATGACAATACGCCTGTCCATCCTCCTCTTCCTGGACTTTGCGGTGACGCCGGCGTGGTTTACTCTCGCCTGATTGCGTGGATCGCCAGTAAGAAAATAGAGCAATGCCGATCAGCGCCAGCCCGAACCCGCCAATGATCCAGGGCAGGTTAGCGATCGATACGCGGCCGCTGGTGTCCGGTCCCACCGGCTGGGCCGGCTGGATCTGGTCTGCCTGGCGCGTATCGATCAGTGCATCGGATTTCCTCTGGTATTCCATCTGGAATTGAAAGGAATTGCCCATGCGCAGGTCATTTTTGATCACTATGCCAGTGATGCCACGACCATCGGAGGTCGTCTCGGTGCTCTGCAAAATGGGAGCTGTGATCAGCTCCGTGCTGTCCGCCGGCACCAGGATGGACACGGCGAACTGCTTTGCATAGTAATCCCCAAACCATTGATACCTGAACTCACGCTTGTTTCCATCGCGGGCCAGCGGCTGGTAATACTCGATGCGATGGGGATCGTACGATTCCACGTTTACCGTGACGGCCTGCCAGTCTCCCTGTTCCGCGGGTGGATCGAAATTCTTGTTGAAGAGTCCGTCCTTGGCCTCCACAGCGACGGCTACCAGGTTCGCATCCTTGGGGAAGCGCAGGGTCACACTGGCCGGGAGGGGTGTATCCTGCGAAACAGCAAATTGATTGATGACAAGCATAGTGGGCCGGTCGTACTCTGACCACAGCTCGATGTTCATGAGATCCAGCTTCACTGTCCCTTGTGCGCCGGCCCTGGAGGGAGATATCAGTAGTCCGAAGAGAGAGATAAATATAAGCCACTTGCGCATAAGTGACCTCCGAAATCTATGGGTTCTACGTGTATCTTACCATGCAATGAAATAGGGGTAATGCAACAAAATACACCAACTTTGGGGAAGAATGTCACGCAAATAGGCGGGATTCAACGTTCCCCGGCGCCCGATGAGAAGTCCCACTAGCGGGGTGTCACAACAACTGGAGTCCTTGACTCCTCGGCCTGAAGAGCTCTCAGCAGCTTCCAGCACGCCCAGTTCACCGGCGCAGGTACGCCATGTTCTTCTCCGGCCCGGACGATCGCTCCGCAGATGGCATCGATCTCCGTCTGTGCGCCGCGCAGTACATCTTGCAGCATCGAGGAACGATTTGATGCCGTCCTGCGGGCGACCTCCTCTGCAGCGGCGACGGGATCGGGGAAGGGCAGAGGGATCGATTCTGCCGCAGCCACCCGGGCTGTTTCCATTGCCAGGGCGGTCATCAGCTCGCGTGCTGCCGGGCGCTCCAGCAGTTCCCCATTTGGGATGCGGAGCAACGCCGTGACAGGGTTGATCGCGGCGTTGATGACCAGCTTGCCCCAGATGAGCGACTGTGCATCCTCGACGATATCCACATCGAAACCTGCCGCCTTTAGCGCCTCTTCGAGAGGATCCAGGGCGGGATGCCGTTCGATGGAGATGACTCCCTCTCCGCCCGATCGGACCAGCCCGGGTCCGAGCAGCGTCGCGCCGGTGGTGGTGACGCCCGGGGCAACGCGCTGCCAGCCGAGGCGTTCGGCGAGCGCTTCTCGATTGCCGAGCCCGTTCTGAAGTGTGACCGCCAGCCCGTCAGTTGCCAGTACTCCCCGCATCTGCTCGGCGGCGCGTTCCGTTTGCCAGGCCTTGACCAGCACGAGCACAGATCTCACGTCACGGCATTCGCCCGGGTCACGGATGACCTTTACCTCAAAGCGATGCTCGTTTCCGTGCGCATCCACCAGCCGCGCGCCCTCCCGTCCCAGAGCATCCAGCCCCGCCTGCCATGTGCCGAGCATCGTGACACGGCAGCCCGCTTGCGCGAGCCGCGCGGCGAAGAGGGTCGCCAGGGCGCCCGTGCCGACAATCAGGATGTCCGTGTTCATGCGGGTATGTGGTGACAGCCATCCTCTGGATGGCTGTCACCGGTCCTACTAGCCAACCTCTTTCAAGAGCATTTCCCACTCGCGATCGTCCATCTCGACGATGTGCTCCTGGGCAGGGAAGCGCTTCGTCTCCACGTCTTCGATGTAATCGGCAAATGCCTTCTGCATCTCGTGATGGAAGTCCGCGTACTTTTTGACGAACTTCGGCGTGAAACGGTCGAAGAGTCCCAGCAAATCGTGCGTGACCAGGACCTGACCATCACAGCCCGCGCCCGCGCCGATCCCGATCGTGGGGATGGAGATTCTCCCGGAGATCAGCTCTGCCAGGCGCGCCGGGACTGATTCCAGCACGATGCTGAAGCAGCCGGATTCTTCCAGGATCAGAGCATCTTCAAGGAGCTTTTTCGCAGCAGTCGCCGTCTTGCCCTGGGCGCGGAAACCACCTAGCTGGTTGACAGACTGTGGCGTCAGCCCGAGGTGCCCCATGACGGGGATCCCGGCGCCGGTGATCGAGCGGATCGCCCCGGCGCGCTCGCGCCCGCCCTCGAGCTTGACCGCGTCCATGCCGCCCTGTTGCAGGAAGCGGCCCGCATTCCGCGTCGCTTCCTCTACCGAGACCTGGTAGGACATGAACGGCATATCCCCGATCAGCAGGGCGGACTTTGCCCCGCGGGCGACGGCGCGACAATGGTGGAGCATCTCTTCCATGGTGACGGGCAGCGTCGTTTCGTAACCCAGCACCACCATCGCCAGCGAATCGCCGACCAGGATCGAATCGACCCCGGCGCGATCCATCGCCAGCGCGGTGGGATAATCGTAGGCGGTCAGCATGGTGATGGGCTCACCGCGTTCCTTCTTCTGACGGTAGGTAAGGGTCGTAACTTTTTTGCGCGCAGGTGCGCTGGTGGAAATGGGAGCAGGTGTAGACATGGTATCCTCCAAAAAGGTAGG
>DAITPI010000007.1:0-13919 GCA_036833655.1 Anaerolineales bacterium
GGCGCGGAGCAAAGAGGCTCGTGCCACAGCTGTTCCTACTCAAGTTTTGGTCGCGCAACCTTCCCCCACCGAAAAGCCGCCGGCGAGACCCACAGCCGATGCCGGTCAGGTCGCGTTGAGCCAGGCAGCGGAGTCAGAAAGCCTGGTCATCAGTTTTTCCGAGGATCCAGATCTCACGGGCTGGGAGCGGATCGTCAAAGGGAACGGACGAGCCAGCAAGATCAGCACTTCCGCAGCCAACGATGGCCTGGTATTCAATCTCAATGACCCCGATCTCCGTGCCTATTATTTTTACAGACAAGAAGTCAGTGAGGATGTTGCTATCCGGTGGAAGGCTGAAAACGTGGGCAAAAGCAACTACGTTGTCGGACTCATCTGCCGGCGATCGGGTGAGGCCTGGTACGAGTTCCGTGTCACAGGCGATGGTTTGTGGAGCCTCCTGAAGTACCATACTACCTATCTTCCACTGGATAGTGGCGGCGCGAAGGATCTCAAAGTTGGTAAGAATGTCAACGAGTTTGAGATGGACTGCGCCGGGAATCAGATCACGGCGCGGATTAATGGGCAGACGGTGGCAACGTATGATTTTAAGACCAGCTACTACACACAGGGCCAGGTAGGCTTTACGATCTCATCACGCCAAGATATATTTCCCATTGATATCAAAGCGATGGAATTCGAAGTCTCCAGACCCGGACCCGGCTGAACCGCAGCCACCGACGAACGCTTCGATTTCGAAAACTCTCCGCTAATCAGGCGGAGAGTTTCTTGTTCTCAAGTAAGGTCCGGCGGGAAATCTACGGCAGGGTTTACACGAGCATTCTGACTGGGTTTTCCAGGAACTCTGCCAGCTTCTGCATGAACTGGGCTGCCTCCGCGCCATCGCTGACACGATGATCGACCGAGATCGTGGCTTTCATGCGCCAGCCGATCTTGACCTCGCCATTTTCCACCACCGGCACCTGTCGCGCCGAGCCGACCGCAATAATCCCCGCTTCAGGGGGGTTGATGATCGCAGCAAAGTTCTCCACATCGAACATGCCCAAATTGGAGATCGAGAAAGTGGAGCCTTCGATGTCCCCTGGTTTGACCTTACCTTCGCGCGCCCCTGCAACCATACGCTTGACATCCGCCGAGAGAGCTCGTAGCGGCTGCTGGTCTGTATTGCGGTTGACAACGGTCAGCAAGCCGCCTTCTACAGCGACCGCCACGCCCACGTTGACCGAGCCGTGCCGGATTACTTTATCTCCGGCGAAGGAAGAATTGAGGTTCGGGAATTCGCGCAGGGTCAACGCCGCGGCTTTGATAATGAAATCGTTGACTGAAAGCTTCTCGTTTTCCGGCAGGTATTCGTTAATCTGCTTACGCATCGTCATGAGGGCATCGATTTTATACTCGTGGGTCACGTAAAAGTGGGGGACACTCGTCGTGGATTCCACCATACGGCGCGCGATCGCCTGTCGTAACTTGGTCAACGGAATGGCCTGATCTTCTGCCGATACCGGGACAGGCATCGGGGTGGACACAGGCTGGCGGCCTACGGAGGCCGACTGTGCCCCGGAAAGGGCCGCTTCCACGTCCTTGCGGACCACGCGTCCGCCAGGACCTGTGCCCTGCACACGAGACAGATCCACGTTGTTGTCGCGGGCGACCTTCTTCGCCAGCGGCGAAGCCTTAATCGGACCTTCCTGAGCCGGGGCTGCAGTTTGAGCAGTGGCAATCACTGCCGGTTGAGCCGGAGGCGCAGGCGGTTCCGCTGCCTTCGCTTCACTCTGCTCCTTTCTTGCCTGACCCTCTTCTGTCTTTAACTCCGGTCCACTCGTATCGTCGGTCTTCTTCTCGGCGGGTGGCTCCACCACTTTGGTGGGCGCATCGTCAATCTTTTCGTCAGCGGAGCCCACGACCGCGATCGGGTCCCCTACGGGGACGACACTGCCCGCTTCGACAAGCAGCTTGCGGACGACACCACTCGCCGAAGACTCGACTTCAACGGTAGCTTTATCGGTTTCGATCTCTGCGAGCACATCCCCTTTGTTGACATTCTCGCCCTCGTTCTTCACCCAGCGGACGAGCACACCCTCCTGCATGTCGAAGCCCAGCTTGGGCATGGAAATCATCTCTGCCATTATTTCAAGACCTCCTTCACCGCCGCCACGATATCAGGCACCTGCGGGAGCGCAGACTGCTCGAGCGTGCGGTTATACGGAAGGGGCACTTCCTTCTGCGCGACGCGCAGGACCGGCGCGTCGACATAATCAAACGCCTGTTCGTAGATGCGGCTCGCCACCTCGGAGCCTACGCCATACGACTTCCAGCCTTCTTCGACGACGATCGCACGATTCGTTTTCTTGAACGACTCCAACACCGGCTCCATGTCGAGTGGGCGCAATGTCCGGAGATCTACGATCTCTGCTTCGATACCGCCTTTGGCAAGCTCCTCAGCGGCTTTCAGAGAAAGCTCCAGCCCCTTGGCATAGGTCACGATCGTGACATCCTTGCCTTCGCGCTGCACCTTCGATTTGCCAATCGGGATCAGATACTCGCCATCCGGGACCTCGCCGCGCACCTGGTACATCGTGGCGTGCTCGATGAAGAGGACCGGGTCATCCGACCGGATCGCCGTTTTGAGCAAACCTTTGGCATCTTCCGGTGTCCCCGGTGAGACGACCTTGAGCCCCGGGAAGTGCGCAAAGATCGCATCAGGAGTCTGGGAGTGGGTCGCACCCAGTTGGCGTCCGCCGCCGCCGACCGCCCGGATCACCAGCGGGACTTTGAACTGCCCGCCGAACATATAGTGAAGCTTGGGCGCCTGATTGACGATGTAGTCCATCGCTGAGAAGGCAAAGTTGATGGTCATCAGCTCGGCAACCGGGCGCTGTCCAACCATCGCCGCGCCGATTGCAGCGCCGATGATCGCATTTTCCGCGATCGGCGTATCCATGACCCGGTCGGGACCGTACTTATCGTAAAAGCCCTTGGTCACCGCATATGTGCCGCCCCACACACCCACTTCTTCCCCGAGGATAAAGACCGCAGGATCGCGGTCCATCTCCTCCATCAGTGCCTGCGAGATTGCCTCGCGCATGGTAATTTTTGCCATAAATTCCTCATGAAGAGAGCAGAGATTAGAGGAGTAGAGACTGGTATCTAATCTCTCTTCTCTAATCTCTATTCTTCGACGTAAACGTTCTTAAACAACTCTTCCGGCGCAGGCTCGGGGGAGGTCTCGGCGAACTCGACTGCCTCGTTCACTTCCTGCTCCACGCGTGCGTCGATTTCATCGAGAGCCTTCGCGGCAACCGTCTTCTTCTCAAGCAAGTGAGTACGGAAGATGCCGATCGGGTCCGTCTCCTGCCATTTCTTGACTTCTTCTGCCTTGCGGTAGCGCTCGGGATCACCCATGGAGTGACCGCGATAGCGATACGTAATGACTTCAAGCAGATACGGCTGGCTCTCGGTACGGACATACTCGATGGCTTCTTTGGCAGCCTCGTAAACTTTCATCACGTCCATACCGTTCACCTGGCTGTTCTTCATGCCGTAGCCTTCTGCTTTCTGCTGGATATCCAGAACGGCTGAGGCGCGCTCGACGGTAGTGCCCATGCCATATTTGTTGTTCTCGCACACCCACAGGACGCGCAGGCCCCAGGCTTTCGACAGGTTCAATGCCTCATGGAAGTAGCCAATATTGGTGGCCCCATCTCCGAACATACAGATGGTCACATTGTCGTTCTTTGCATAGTGATCGCCCAGGGCGAGACCGGCGGCAATCGGCAAGTGTCCGCCTACGATGGCGTGCCCGCCCCAAAAATTCTTCTCGACGCTCGCCATGTGCATGGAACCACCCTTGCCTTTCGACATCCCTGTAGCCTTGCCCAGCAGTTCCGCCATGACTTCCGTTGCCGGAATCCCGCAGTTAATGGCGACGCCATGGTCACGATAGGCAGTAATCACCCGATCCCGCGGCTCACGAGCTGCGATCAGACCGGTAGAGACAGCTTCCTGGCCGATGTACAGGTGCATAAAACCGCCGATTTTCCCCGCTTGATAAAGTTCCGCGCCGCGTTCTTCCACGCGGCGGATCAATACCATTTGATGGTACAAATCAAGTAATTGGTCTTTCTTCATCTCTGCTCCCAAGACTTTGATAGCGACGTACAGGCAAAATACATGGCGCGAAACGCGCCACGATGACAATCCTCACTCCAATTGTGAAATTATATCAGAGATTTTCCGTTCGCTTTTCTATCAAAGTCGCTCCGCATCGGAGTAAAATAGACGTGCACCTCTTTGAAGCCATCGCCGAGTGGCGTCCAACCTTTCGAGATTTTACTCTTAGTAGAAAGACGACACACATTCTATGCCACGCAACCTGGCTGACCGCCTTACCGAGTCACGGCACGCCCGTTTTGTAGGACGGCATAATGAGCTTTCTGTGCTCGAATCCGCGTTGGAGGCGGAGACTCTCCCCTTCTTTGTTGTTCACATTTACGGACCGGGCGGCGTGGGCAAAACCACGCTGCTGCAGGAATTCTCGCTCGCAGCCGAGCGCTATGGGGCGCGAGCAGTTTACCTCGATGCACGGCATGTTGACGCCGCTCCAGATCCGTTCCTGAAAAGCCTTCGCGCAGCTCTGGGGCAGGATAGCTCCGAATCGATCCCTGACCTGCTCGATGCAGGTTCTCAGCGTACTGCGATCCTGATCGATACGTATGAGAATCTCACCCCGCTCGACGTCTGGCTGCGTACCACTTTCTTGCCTCAGCTCCCCGATTCCGTGATCACCATACTCGCAGGGCGCAATCCACCCAGCGCAGCCTGGCAGGGTGACAGCGGTTGGCAGGACCTGGTACGTGTGATTCCGTTGCGCAACCTGAGCCAGGAGGAAAGCCGAGCCTTTCTGAAAAAGCGGGGATTACCCGCCGGTGAACAGCAGGGTATCCTGGAGTTCACCCATGGCCACCCGCTGGCTCTCTCGCTGGTAGCGGAGGTCTTTTCCCAGCGTGGACACGTGAGCTTTCGCCCCGAAGAGTCACCGGATGTGGTCAAGACGCTCATGGAGCGCTTCGTGCAGCAGGTGCCCGGCCCGGCTCATCGGGCTGCACTCGAAGCGTGCGCGCTGGTCCGCATCACGACCGAGGCCTTGCTGGGCGAGATGCTGCAGATGCCCGCGTCGGGTCCGGAATCCGAGGGTGTCCACATGCTGTTCGAATGGCTGCGGGCATTGTCCTTTGTGGAATCCAGCCCGGAAGGTGTTTTCCCCCATGACCTGGCGCGTGAAACTCTGGCTGCGGACCTGCGTTGGCGCAACCCCGACTGGTATGTGGAGCTTCACAACCGCGCCCGCAAGTATTACACAGGCCACCTGGGGCAGACCAGCGGCCTGACACAACAGCGGCTGATGCTCGATACTGTTTTTCTGCACCGCGAAAATGCTGTGATCCGCTCGTTCTTCGACTGGCAGACCACGGGCAGCATGGTTCCTTATCCAATGGAGAAGGACGATGTGCCCGTTTTGCACTCGATGGTTGCCAGACATGAGGGCGAAGAGTCTGCGCGGCTGGCAGGGCACTGGTTCCAGGAATACCCCGAGCATGTGACGGTCTGGCGCAGCGCGGAGGGAGCGCCGCTCGGGTTCGTTTCCTTCTTGCCGCTGCACAGCCTGCGCCCGGAGGACGATAGGATCGATCCTGCCGTCCGGCTGGCAAGGCAATACCTGACCGAGCATTCTCCCCTGCGGGCAGATGAGGTTGCAACGCTCTTCCGCTTCTGGATGGCAGCCGATGCCTATCAGGGCATCTCTCCGATCCAGAGCCTGATCTTCATCCAGGTGGCGAAGCATTATCTCACTACGCCGCGTCTGGCATTCACATTTTTCCCATGTGCTGACGCCGCTTTTTGGGAGGCGATCCTGAGCTATGCTGAGCTGACCCGGCTTCCCACCGCCGATTTCGAGATTGGCGGAAGACACTACGGCGTCTACGGTCACGATTGGCGTGTAATGTCGCCAGCGGTCTGGATTGCACGGCTCGCCGAGAAGGAGGTTGGTGTCTCCGTGGAGCCGGCACCAGGATTGTCTGTCCAGTCGCTGATCCTCCTGAGCCGTGACGATTTTGCGGCTGCGGTCAAGCAGGCGCTGCAAGAGTATGCGCGCCCCGGCGGGTTGATGGGAAGCCCGCTGCTGGGATCGAGACTGGTCTCGGAGGCTGCGGCTGCGGGAATAAGCAATGCGCAGCAGGCGGAAATTCTGAAATCAAAGATCAGAGAGGCGGCTGAAATGCTACGCATCCATCCCCGGGACGAGAAGCTATTCCGCGCCCTCGACCGCACCTATTTTCACCCGGCCGCTACGCAGGAGTCCGCCGCCGAGTTGCTCGACCTGCCGTTCAGTACCTACCGACGGCACCTGACACGCGGGGTACAGCGCCTGATTGAAATTCTCTGGCGGCAGGAGGTCGGCGAAGGTTGACCAAAAAGTGAGCAGCTTTTGACGTGGAAAATGAATACCGGCATTTGCTACACTGCGGTTGTCAAACGACAGCCGCAGTTTCTTTTTGAGGTGAATATGAGCAGCACTGCGCCCTCTGGGCAGTTAAGCGACGAGACATTAATCGCCAGGGCGAGCCGGGGTGATCAAACCGCGCTGGAAGCGCTCTACGACCGCCACGCTGGGACGGTCTTAGGCATCGCACTTCGAATTACCGGTGAGCGTACTTCGGCGGAGGATGTGTTGCAGGAGACCTTCTGGCGCGCCTGGCACGGGGCGGTTACTTTCCAGTCCGGGCGCGGATCTTTCACGGCCTGGCTTTTCAGGATTGCCCGCAACGCAGCGATTGATCTCCATCGCCGGGAACGGGTGCGGCCACCCGAGTTCATTGGCACAGCCAGTGATCAGGCTTTTCTGGAACATACGCCCGATCCGAATTGCGATGTACCAGCCCAGGCCCAGTCGATGCTCAAGGCACAGCAAGTGCGAAACGCCCTGGAAATTCTGCCCCTGGAACAGAGACAGGTGATCGCCATGGCATTTTTTTATGGAATGACGCGAAAAGAGATTGCAGCAGCCACCGGCGACGCGCTTGGCACAATCCATACCCGCGCTCGCCTGGGGTTACAGAAATTACGGGACGAGCTGGAGTTCCGACCAGAGTTCGAGGGATATGAATATCATTTTCAGCCTTAAAGAATATGGAGGCTGGCGAGGTAATGTGTCCCTCAAACCAGTGATCCTCTCAGACGGGGCGCCTGGTATTTCTGGATTTTCGGACTTGGGCGATTGGGCTGGAAATACCGAAGATTGCCAGTGAAGTGAACAGTTTTTGGACTGGAAAATGGGCACTCCGGTACCCTAAACTGCGATTATCGATTGACTGCCCTGGCTTTGGCCTGAGGGCGAACATCAAACCAGAAGGAGAAACTGATGAATAACACGATTTCCCAATCCCAAATGAAAGCCGTTCGCCACGAGGCGGAGATGAAACTCAGCGGTTCGGAAAGGATGCTCTTGCTCCTTCCCACGGCTGGCGGCCTGGTGTTTGGTGTACTTCCCCTTGTGTTTGGAGGTGCGTTCGGAAGAGCACTTGGCGCTCCTGGAAACGATTCATTCATTTATCGGTTGGCCGGTGCAGCAACATTAGGGTACGCGATCGCGCTGATTATGGGCTTGAGGCAAGGCGACTGGCTGCCATTGCGCCGGGTTGTTATCGCCACCCTGACCTTCAACCTGGCTTCCATCTATGCCTGTGCAGCTCAGATGATTGCTGGCGGTGCCAATCTCTATGTCTACCTGATCCTGGGCACTTCTCTGGCGATCAGCGTCATTACTGTCTGGCTGCTGAACCGCCATGGGCGCGGCGGGCAGGCTCCGGCCGATTTATCGACCTGGTTCATCCGCTTCCTGGTGCTGGGTACCGTTCTCTCCGGCGTCTTTGGCCTTCTGCCCTTACTCATCCCGGTCACGGGAGCCAAACTGCTAGGCTTTTATGGCACCGATGTATTCCTGATCCGCCAGGCGGGTGCAGCCTCGTTGGGCTATGCCGTGATCGGAGCACTCGGAGTTCGCTCACCTGCCGGCTGGCGGGAACTGAGGTTGCCGCTCATCATGGCGCTGATCTTCAACGGTTTCAGCTTTATCGCCAGCGTGATCGCATTATTCAGCGGAGAACCTCTTCTGATCACGGCCGTGATCGCCGCGGCCTCGCTGTTCGTCACCGTCGTCGGAACGATTGCGTATCAACGGCAGGGGAGATTGTAGTTGACTGCATGGTGGGCAGCAGAGAGGGCGCATGAGAGTTGAGCCTCCTCCCTACGGGGACAATGCTATCCGCGGCCTCCGCTCCACCCGAAGCTCTGGAGGAACGATGACAGATGATCTTGTCACCTATGCTAAAACCATCAACGATGCCTGGAATTCGCATGACATCGAGAAAGTTCTCAGCTTCTACTCGCCTGAATGCATCAGTGATGATATAGCGCAGGCCACGGTATTGCGCGGGCGCGCAGGACTGCGTTCCATGCTCAATACAGTTTGGAAAGCCTTTCCGGATCTGCAGCTCAAGGTCACAGACACGATCGTCCAGGCTCCGCGCCTTGCGGTCGCCTGGGTGGCGGGCGGGACGCACCAGGGTACGATCATGAATATCCCGCCGACCGGCCACAAAGTCGAGATCCGAGGCGTTGCGATAATCGATGTAAAGGATGGCCTGGTGATTCGCGGTCAATACATCTGGGATGTGGCAGGCATGCTCCGTCATATGGGTCTGCTGCCAGAGCTCTAATCAGGATATAGAGAAGGGAACACACATCCAATTTTCATGCCAGTCATTGCTTGCGGACTTCTGGCATCGGCATCCAGGTGTTTCTGATCCTGGAAAATTGAACAGCGATTGGACAGGAAATGAACTGGAAGACGAGCAATGCACCGCTGTACATTATCTATAGCTTTCTACAGGAGTGTGATCAACACATGGACATCCGAACTCTACAAGTCTTTGCCGGTTTCACATCCACTGTCATGTTTATGAGCAGCAATTTGCCGATGCTCGTGAAAGCGTACAAAACAAAGAACCTGAAATCATACAGCCTGGGCCATATCACGTTGAGCAACATCGGCAACCTGGTCTACTGGCTGTATATCGCCAGCCTCCCGTTTGGCCCGATCTGGATCCTGCAGGCATTCTTCACGGTCTCTACCGCGTTAATGTTGTTCTGGTACCTGCGCTATGAGAAGGGCTGGGGCACATCCCGAAGGCCCAGCATATGAAACAAGCCAGAACCCTTTCTCGTCATTTCTGCAACATCTCTATCCCATGTCTTTAGAGTAATCAGTAGGAGCTAAAACCTCATGATCGAAATGAATAAGAAGATCGCCGTACAAACCATGCAGGCGCTCGACCGCCGGGATCTGGATGCGGTGCGTGCACAGATAGCGCCAGGAGCACGTTTCTACGGCTGGGCACCAGAGCCACTCGACGCGGACGGGCACAGGGAGTTTATGGCAGATCTCCTGGCTGCCTTTCCAGATTCAGAATTCGTAGTGGATGACGTCATCGCAGAAGGCGACAGAGTTGCCGTGCGGCACAGGATGAAGGGCACGCATCAGGCTGAGTTGCAGGGCGTCCCTGCCACGGGCAGGCAGATTGAGCTTGGTGGAATCGTGATCTTCCGCATGGAAGCTGGGAAGATCGCGGAAGCCTGGTTGAACGCCGACATTCTGGGACTGATGCAGCAACTCGGTGTGGTGTCGATTGGCGTTTGAGAGACGGCTGCCGCGCACAGATGGAAAGAAGGTGATCGATATTGGTGAGTATGCATGCTGTTAGCTACACGACGTTTTAATCGTTCGAAGAATTCAAGACCAGACAAAAAAAGGAGACAACCATGTCAGTTCAGGATAATCTCAAATTCGATGAAGAAGAAATCGCTGCCTGGAACGCTCACGATGCAGAGCGCGCCGTAGCAATATTTCCAGATGAGGTCGTATGGCTCGATACAAGCAGCCCTCAGCCCCTCAATGGCAAGAATGCGATCCGGCAGTATCTTCAGGGCTGGTTTACCGCTTTCCCTGATATCAAGCTGACGGTGAAGAACCGCGTGGTCACGGAGGACCAAGTCGCTGCCGAGCTGGAATTTGTCGGCACGAATACGGGCTCTCTCCAATTCGGTCCGGGACCTGCACTGCCGGCTACAGGCAAAACGGTCAATGGAAGGGGAACGTATTTTGTCCGCTTCAAGAACGGCAAACCTGTCGAAGTCCATAGCTATCCGGACGCAGCCGGCATGATGATGCAGCTGGGCCTGATGCCCATGCCCGGCGCGTGATCGGACTGTCACGAAAAAACGAGGAGATGCATCTCGCCGTGGAGATGTATCTCCTTGGCTGAAAGCTCTGTGGATATATCCTTTCGATCCTGGAGGTGAAATTGTGGCTTCCGAAATAAGTTTTCCTTCCGAGACGGCCAAACCCCGGCAGGTCCTATTGGGTAGTATCACCGCCTTGGCACAGAGCGCCTGGATGGGCTTCGCCCTTGCATCGGACGTGCTTGAACAATTACGCATGGCGCCTGCAGGAGCGCGACGCCGAATTCAGGTCATCCGACCGGCCATTCCGAGAAACATCAGCCTCAGGAACCTGTTGACCCGTGAGTACAGCGTCAGCGAATCCAGCTTCATCCTGATGGCTTCGTTCTTCCTCTCGGCGGCGCTGGGAGCAATACGCCAGGTGCTCTTCAACGCCCAGTTTGGAGTCAGCGCGGAAGCCAACGCCTACTACGCAGCGTTCCGTTTGCCAGACACCCTCTTCAGCCTGATCGCCGGAGGCGCGCTTTCGAGTGCCATGATCCCCGTGCTCTTGAACGCGCGGCAAAAGGAAGGGGAGGCCGCCGGATGGCAACTGATCAGCGTGGTCCTGACGGCGCTGTTGCTCGTTTTTACGCTCCTGATCATCGCCGTCGAGGTTTTCACACCTGCCCTGGTGACGCGCCTCCTCGCGCCGGGCTTCGACCGCGAGACATCGCAGCTGACCGTGACACTGACCCGCATCATGCTGATTCAGCCGGTCATCCTCTTATTAGGAAGTGTCGCGACCGCAGTGCTGAACAGTCGCAATCAATTCCTGCTGACGGGGCTCTCGATCGTCAGCCACAATGTCAGTTTGATCGCTTCCATCCTGAGCCTGAAACTGTTCCCGGAGCTTGGCATTTTCGGTCCGGCAGCGGGCGTGATCGGCGGGGCAATCCTCCAGGCGCTGATCCTTTCCCCCGGGTTGCGCGGAGAAGGCTATCGCGTGGGTCTGCTCTTCGACCTCGCAAACCGGCGTCTGCGCGAGGTCGTGCGGTTGCTCATCCCCAACGGTCTCTCGGTCAGTGTCAATTATGCCGGGTTTATCGTAGATACAGCCTTCGCCAGCCGCGCGGCCGACCCTGCAGGGCTGGCAGCGATCTACAATGCCTTCCTGCTGGTCGGTCTGCCCATCGCATTGCTTGGACAGGCGATCGGCCAGGCAGCCTTTCCCCGGCTGGCTGCGCAGGCCGAAGCGGCGAACTGGAGTGAAATGCGCCGCATCCTGCTCCGCTCGCTGGGGGCGTCCATTGCCCTGGCTCTCCCCGCGGCCGGAGCGTTGTTATGGCTGGGGCGGCCCACGATCCGCATACTATTCGAGCGCGGCGAATTCACCTCTGCAGCAGGAAACCTGACGTTCAGCGTCCTGGTCGCCTACGCAATCGCCTTGCCTGCTTATGTTGCCACAGAAGTAGTTACCCGCGGGCTGATTTCACTGCGCGACACACGCACACCGCTCATGACCAACACTGTACAATTAATTCTTCGCATCGTACTGATTTCCATCCTGCTCGGCCAGATGGGCGTGGTTGCGATCCCCGCCGCATTTGCCATCTCCGCGACGATAGAAACGTTGACCCTTGCAACCGTCCTCTTCGTAAAGCTGCGCAACAGATCTCGATCGGAGCAAGGTGCAATGCGAATTGTTATGGAAAGGTAGTTTTAGAAATGAGACCCGATAATCCCATCCGCAAGATGAACCCACGCAAACTGGCGCATTATGAGAAAGAAAACTATGTTTCTTATTACCAGAAAGACTGGCTGAAATTATTGCGCGTCTCCGTCGGTATGGTGAGAGAATCATTTGGCTTATCGTGGCTGCAGGCAATCTACGGCGCTTATCTGATGGCGCGTGCGGAAATTGCCTTTGCCCCGTTTCCAAACAACAAGATTCCACTTGCTGAAGCATATGTGAGACGTTTCTACCAGTTCATCAAGAAAATTCACCGTGAAGACTTCGATGTGGAGCGAGCTACGAAACTTGAAGTGAACTGGTGGAGTATCCACCGCAGGTTATTCGCAAATCCTGAGAATCAAGAACTGGTGGACGCGCTTGCTTGTCTCTATGAACAGATCTATGGCGCAGAATCAGGAAAATTCAAAGAGGCTGCTCATCACCGCGCCGTGGGGATGCTCTATTCTGATCGTTGGGTACGAGAAGGGAAACCGGCAGACAGCCCGCTTCTTATCCAGGAAGAGGAAGCGTTGTATCTGGGGTATACAGCCTTGAAAGAGGCAATCAATAGTTGAGCGAGGTTGACGAAGGATGTAGGCGATGAAGGAACCTCTATCTCTGAAAGCAAACGCTGATCCCTATCGAGTTTTTCCAGGACGGAACGAATTGCAAACAGCACAGCTGCTGGCAGAACGTTCCCCGGCCCAGGGATGGGCAGCATTGAATCAACTATTCCGGTCTGGCAATGTACCGGAACCACCACTCAACGGCCGTTACACGGGAAAGCTGACTGCAATTGATATTGCCCCGGGTTTGACGCAGCTGTTTCAAGCCCTATTGCACGCATGGATGCCCTGGTTGGGAAAAACTTTTAACCCTGCCCGCCAATCGGGCGACAACATCTTTACGCAGGATTCATACGCGGTGGCGCGTTTCTTCAATCCTTTTCACCGAGGATTTGTGACCGATGCACCGGGCTCCTATCGCGGCTTTGCCTTCCGCACCTATACTGCTCCCGGACTAGTCGATTCCGACCGGTCCGTGCTGAAGATTGATTATGATCTGAAGGAAAACCCCTCGCTGACTGTCCGGCGAGTTCTGGACGAACTGGTGCAGCTTGACGGTCAGCTCTATCTGGGCAAGGCTCATATCCGCTGGTGGTGGGGACGTTGGCAAACGGTTGCGTATTTTTCTCTATCACGTGAGTCAACAAAACCATGAAGATAATTCATCTGCTCCTGAGTGTTCAATCGGTTGTCGCTATACTGGTCTCGATCAACCGTCTCGGCACCTGGACTCTTGGCTACGTGCTGCCAAACGAATTCCTACGCTGGGTGGATTTCAATAACATGCTGGTGCTGCCCTTGATCAGTGTAATTGCCTCGTACCTGCTTAAAAAGACACTCGAATACGACTCGCCGCAACGTGAAAGCAGAGCGCACATGGCGTGGAACCTCGTCTTTATCGTGGGACTGTATCTGCTGGCTGCCAGCTACGGCAATCACGAAATAACGAATTATTTGCACCAGCGATTTTGCGCCGGTGATATGACGAGTGACCTTTGCCGAATCGTGATTTTCAACGATGACGAGTTTAGTCACTGGATATTCTTCATCGGGTTTGTCATGGTGAACGCCGCAATTCTTTTCATACAGGCTGTCTTCCCACATCGCGAACAAATCATGGGGCGCGATGTGGCTCTGCTAGCCCTGAATGCCCTGTTCCTCGGTGCAGGCGTTCTTGCCAACCTCGGCTTCGAAGAGATCGGACTTGATCTCTACGTTGTCGCCCTGCTTGCGCTTGTCTCGGGATACATGCTCTGGCGGCGTGGCAGACAACCGATGTTCTTTTATTACACGGTCGCCTACTCGTTAGGTCTGATTGGCAGCCTGATCGCCCAGGCCCT
>DAITPI010000007.1:14019-25361 GCA_036833655.1 Anaerolineales bacterium
ACGGCCGTTGATTTCAGCAGCGAAACCGGTTCATTCGACCAGGCGGGGATTGCCAGCCGCAACGCCTGTGGCAGAATGATATGCCAGATCACCTTGAAACGGGACATGCCGATCGCCCTGCCCGCCATCATTTGCCCGTCGCCGATCGCCAGGATCGAGCCCCGCAGATATTCTGCCTGGTAGGCGCCGCTATTAAAGCCGAGTGCAAGAAATGCAGAAAGTTCCCGCGAGAGAGTGATCCCCAGTCCTGGCAAGCCATAATAAATGATGAATAACTGCATCAGCAGGGGCGTGCCGCGGAAGAGCTCGATATAGCCCACTGCGAGCCGGCGCCAGAATGAACTGCCATAGACACGTGCATAAGCGGCGAGCAATCCAAGCACGAAGCCGGCGGTGAGACCTTCCGCGGTGAGCAGGAGCGTGATCCCCGCCCCGCGTGCCAGGTCCGGAAGGAAGCGTCCGAAGAATGCCAGGAAATCGCTCATGCTGCACTCGCTTCGCTCGTTTTCGCCTTTTCTTTTTTTCCATACAGTTCGGTGATCTTCCACAGGAATTCACGCGTGCGGTCGTGCTTTGGATGATAGAACAGGTCGTCGGGCGTGCCTTCTTCGACAATGCTCCCCTTTTCCATAAAGACGATCCGGTCGGCGACCTCGCGGGCGAAGCCCATTTCGTGCGTGACGACCAGCATGGTCATGCGGTCGTGGGCCAATTTTGCCATCACGCCAAGCACCTCGCCGATCAGCTCGGGGTCGAGCGCCGAGGTTGGCTCATCGAAGAGCATCACGCGCGGATCCATTGCCAGAGCCCGGGCGATCGCGACACGTTGCTGCTGCCCGCCGGAGAGCTGCCCGGGGTAGTGACCGGCGCGGTCGGCCAGCCCGACGCGCTGCAATTCTTCCATCGCTTTTGCGCGGGCCTGTTCCTTCGGCAGCTTTTTGACCTTGCTGAGACCGATCATCACGTTATCCAGCGCGGTGAGATGATTGAAGAGCAGGAAATTCTGGAAGACCATACCGATGTGCTGGCGAACCTCGTCCTCGTCATAGCCTTTGGCAGTGATCTCCTTGCCATCGAGAAAGACCTGTCCGCCATTATGAGGAGTCAGCAGATTGACGCAGCGCAACAATGTACTTTTGCCCGTTCCGCTGGGACCAATGATCACAATGGTCTCGCCCTCGTTGACTTTGAGATTGATATCTTTAAAGATGATGTTCTCGCCGTATATCTTGGTCAGGTTACAGATTTCGAGGATAGGTTTGGACATCGGAATCTCCGTTAGGGATGCGTGGGCAATTTCGTGCGCTCGGACAGGTAATCCAGCAGACGGTTTGTCCCAAAGACCAGCACAAAGTAAATCAGCGCGGCGGTCCCGTATGCCAGGAAGGGTTGCTGTGTCGTCGCGGAAAGCTGCTGGGCGCGACGCAGGATCTCGGGCACACCCAGCGCGTAGACGAGCGAGGAATCCTTCAAGACGATCGAAGCCTCATTGGACCAGGGCGGGATCGCCAGCCGCAGCGCCTGAGGCAGGACGATATAGCGGATCGACTGCAGGCGACTCATCCCGACGGCACGCGCCGCAGTCATTTGCCCACCGCCCACCGCAAGCAGCGCGCCGCGCAGGATCTCCATCTGGTAAGCGCTGCTGACGATCCCCAGCGAGAGCGAGCCCGCCCAGAACGGAGAGAGGTTGATTGTCCCAGAAAGAACGAAGTAGAGAATAAATAGCAGCACGATCGGGGGCACGCCGCGCATCAACAGACTGTAGGCCGCAGCAGCCCGGTTCACTACCTTCCCCCCGTAGGTATGCGCAAGCGCCACGAGCAGACCGATGATCAGACCAAAAGGCAGCGCGATCAGTGTCACTGCCACGGTAATGGCTGTACCCTGAATAATATAGGAAAAGAAGTTGCTCATGGCACATAAAAGTCAGGGCGCAGTTTCGCTGCGCCCTGAGCCAGATCGTTACTCAGCAAAATACTTGACTGCGAGCTTGTCAATGAAGCCTTCATCCTGCAATTGCTTGATGATCTCATTGACGGCTTTCTGAAGCTCGGCATCTTCATTGGGGATCACAATGTTGACCGGACCGCTGGAGAGCACGCCGTGATACACAATTTCCAGACCGCCGAGCTGCTTCACGAGCGCCTGCGCCGGGACGTAGTCGGACATCATCACCTCGATGCGCCCGTTCTTGAGGTCGAGCATCGCCTGGTCGACGCGGTCATAGCGGAACAGGTTCTCCTCGGGCAGAGCGCCATCGGCTACCAGAGTATCGGTGAGCCAGCCGTCCTGCGTGGTGCCGGTCTGGACTCCGACCTTGTACGCCGCGACGTCCTCGGGGTTGACGATCTTGCCGGCAAAACTGTCAGCAACGGTGAAGGCATCCTCGGAGGTGTAATAAGCATCGGAGAAGTCGATCGTCTGATCGCGCTCTTCGGTGTAGTTGAACGCAGAAATGGAAGCGTCGATCTTGCCTTCCTGTACAGCCGCGATCAGGCTGTCGAACGGCATATCGACCCATTCGAGCTTCACACCAAGCCGACTGGCGATCTCAGTCATGAGATCGATATCGAAGCCGACCTTGTTGCCGCTGGCATCCACCGATTCGAATGGCGGATAATCGGCTGAGGTACCCACCTTGATCACGCCAGCCTGTTTGATCGCTTCCAGATGATTGGCAGCTTTTGCGCCGCCACAGCCCGTAAGAAGTAAGCTGAGTGCCACAAGCAGTGAAATGAAAACCACAATGCGCTTCATAAACGATCCTTTCTATATGGTTTTGGGAAAGTTAGACATCCCAGGGATTGGGGAGTCAGTATCAATATACGTGGGGACTTTCCACCAAACAAGTGAATATTGTCTTAAATATCCTCCTCCCCCATCCTGATTTACCTGGGTCCGCCACACAGCCACGGCGGAGCGCGAACCAGGTGCCATGAATTGGTGTTATTATGTCTGGATCCACTTTAGAAAAGGAGAGAAATATGATTTATCTGATCTGGCTGCTGCGCATTGTGCACATTGTGGGCGGAGTGTTCTGGGTTGGGGGGACATTGATTATGACCTTCTTCATCGGTCCCACGGTGGGAGCAATCGGGGAATCGGGACAGAGATTTATTGGTCATTTGATGAACAGCTTGAAATTCAGCAACAGGATGTCCATTGCCGCCGGGTTAACAGTCCTGGCGGGATTCCTGCTCTACTGGATCGACTCGCAGGGCTTTACCTCCGCCTGGATGAGCTCGGGCGCGGGTCGTGGATTCGGCATTGGCGCAGCGTTTGGATTGATCGGCTTTGTTTTCGGAATCATGATCGGCAGGACCACCAAAGCGATGGCGCAGCTTGGCGCGCAGATGCAGGGAAAGCCGTCCACGGAGCAGATCGCCCAGATGGGCGATATTCGAAAGAAGCAAGCCACCTATTCCATGCTGACAGCGGTCACACTGATCCTTGCCACGCTTTTCATGGCAATCGCCCGATATTTTGTATAAGGACCGCGACCCGATGGTTGGACAGCAGGTCGTTTCTGATCGAAGTCACAGCTTCCTCCAACAGTGACAAATTGCCAAGGCGGTGAAGTTCAGGTATATTAATCGGACCTATGATCACATCGCAGCCTGGATGGTGGCAACGGCTCTTTGGTCTGTGGAGCATTCAGGGAATTCTGGCGTTCTTCTGGCTCATCAGCATTCCAACCGACACAACAAATCCACTGCTGTTTGGGTTCTCCCCGGCGAGACTTGCCTTGCTCGGCATTGCCCTGCTGCTCAGCTCGGTCTCTTTATGGCTCTGGCGTCAAAGTAGCTATTCGAAATTTCGTCAGGCGTGGCTTGATCTCGCTACGCATTCTCTGTTCTGGGATTTGACCTATATAGCTGCAATCGTGGCGATCTTTGCCACGCTTGTCTTTCTAACGACGTTTCCCTTATTTGCGAGAAGCAATCCACTTTACTCGTTATCCGCCGCTCGACTGCTCCCCATCCTTCTGTGGTTCGGTATTTCGGGCCTGGAGCTGGCAATCCGGATTGCACGGACTCGATCCGACCTCGCGCAGGATACCATTGTCCAGATCCGGCCGATCTGGAACAAGGTCGTTCTTCTCCTGCTCTTGTTCCTTTTGCTGGGCATCTGGGTCGCCAGGACAGGAATTGGCATCACCCGCGACGATAACTGGGGCGCGCCGCCCATTCCGTTCCTGGAGTGGCAGATCGCCCTGTTGATGTCACTGATAGGAATCTTTGCATTTCTGCCGCACGCCTCTTCCCGTCGATACTCCAGATTCATCCCTCTGGGAATCTACGTCCTTACAGTGTGCCTCTGGCTCAGCCAGCCAGTCCAACCGGCCTTTGCTGCCATGCCCCCGCGTGCGCCCAACTTCGAGATCTATCCCTTCTCCGACGCACAGTTCTATGCCCAGTATGCACAATCGGCGCTGGCGGGGAACGGCTTCCTGTGGCCCGAGGTTCCAGCCCGGCCGTTCTATGTAGCCATTCTGACGTGGTTGCACTTGTTCGGAAACCAGACCTATGAGGGCGTTATCTTCCTGCAAAGCCTGTTGCTGGCAATCTTCCCTGTGTCCCTGTACCTGGTGGGGAGAGAAATTGGAGGCATTCCCCTGGGCTTCATGCTGGCACTGCTGGCAGCCTTCCGGGATGTAAATGCGAACGTAGCCGTACCTTTTGCCAGCAACGTGACGTATTCGAAATTGTTCCTCTCGGAATTGCCGACTGCGCTGCTTCTCACCGTTGCAACATGGCTGGCCCTGCGCTGGTTGCGCCTGGCTCAGCGATCTATGTGGCTTCCCCTTCTGATCGGCGGTGTGCTGGGCGTTGCGTCGTTGATCCGGTTACAGAGTTCTGTGCTGGTCGGCATTGTCCTGCTAGCTGCCCTGTTTATCATCCCGGACCGGAGAAGATGGCTTCAAGCCTGCGCCGCAGCTGTCCTTGGTTTTGCGCTCGTCATTTTCCCGTGGCTTGTGCGAAATTATGTTGCTGGCGGCGGACTGGTGCTGGATAACCCCATCTCGCAGACTATGACCATGGCGCGGCGCTGGAGCGGCAGTGCGGGCAACGAGATCCTGCCACGCCTGCCCGGCGAGACCGATGCAGGCTATTCGAGTCGTCTCACCAGGATGGCGATCGCCGATTTCCTGCGCGATCCCAGCTTCATTCTGCGGAATGCCACAAATCATTTCGTCAATAACGAAGTTGCCAGCCTGCTGGCATTCCCCGTTCGTGATGAGATCCGCTCGCCGGCAGAAATCTTCATGCCGGCACACCTCTTCTGGAGAACTCCGCTTACCCGCGGTCAGATGCCGCTCTTTGCCGTGTATCTGCTGTTCTTCTGTATCGGGGCTGTGATGGCCTACCGGCGACACAGGCTGCTCGGGTTGCTCCCGCTGGCGATGGGCTTGATGTACAACGCCTGGACGGCACTATTTCTCAGCTCAGGCGAGCGCTTCATCGTGCCGCTGGACTGGAGCGTACACCTGTATGAGATCTTTGGATTGCTCATACTGGGAGGGCTATTCCTGTCATTCACTCAGACGGTCCGGGATCGAGTCACCGTCTGGCTTAAACTTACCACCACTCAGCCTGAGGTCATTGAATCCGATCGACTGGGCCACCGGCGCTTCGTGCTTAGCCTGGCGCTGGTCGTCTTCCTGGGAGCATTTCTACCTGCGACCGAGTTCATTTTTCCCGAGCAGTATCCGCCGCGATCAGGGCAGTCGATCCAACAGCAGGTTGGAGTTCCTATCCTGGAAAACGAGGTCGTCTTATACGGCCGGGCGATCTATCCGCGTTACTATGAGGCTGGCGACGGCGAATCGGGCACAGCCAAGATCGGCTATGGCCCCGAGGAACGCTCCCGGCTCGTGTTCTTCCTCATCGGACCCCAGAATGGGTTGGTGATCTTCGAGCTGAAAGGGTCGCCTTCCTTCTTCCCGAACCTGTCGGATGTATATATGATCGGGACACAGACCGAGAACTACTTTTCCCCGCGCGTTGTGAAGGTGATAAAGGATTCACAATCCGAGCTGTATCTGAAGAAATGAGCCATCCAATCCGCTGGATCTAACGGATGTCAATCATGAGAATAAAGCCAGCGCCTATCCTAGCCATAGTGATACTGCTCAGCCTTGTGCTGATTGCGGCACTGACACCGGACGCACCCTCGAAGAAGTACTATGACAATGTCACTCCACCGCTTGTGATCGCCCATCAGGGTGGGGATGGCGTCTGGCCCGGAGACACCCTCTTCGCCTTCGAGCGAGCCGTGGAGATCGGGTCGGACGTGCTGGAAATGGACGCGCACATCACGAAGGACGGTCAGATCGTGCTGATGCACGACGAAAGGGTCGACCGCACCACAGATGGCGCCGGTCTCATCGAAGACCTGACGCTGGCAGAGCTCAAGCAGCTCGACGCTGCCTACCAATGGTCCAACGATGGCGGCAAGACGTTCCCGTATCGCGGCCAGGGAATCCAGGTGCCAGCGCTCGAGGAGCTCTTCGAGAAATTCCCAAGGCTGCGTTACGTGATCGAGGTCAAGCTCACGCAGGACCCGATCGATCGACCACTCTGTGATCTGATCAGCGCCCATGGCATGCAGGCTAAAGTGCTGGTGGCGTCGTTTCACGATGAAGCCATGCGAAACTTCCGCGAGGCCTGTCCTGAGGTCGCCACTTCCGCCTCGCGTGGCGAAGTCACCAGGTTTGTGTTGCTAGGCAAGATATTTCTCAGTCCGTTCGTTGCGCCGACGTACCAGTCCATCCAGCCACCCTACGATCCTAAGGACTCGATGGATATCCCCATCATGACCGCGCGCTTCATTCGGGAAGCCCATGCCAAGAAGATCCGGGTGGAGCCATGGACGGTGGACGATCCTGCTCTTATGAAACAGTATATCGAATGGGGCGTGGACGGGATCATCACCGATCGGCCCGATCTGATGATCGAAGTGCTCGAGGAGATGGGCATTCGCAAGAGAAAATAAAGAGCGATGGGTTCGAAGCCCATTGCCTTTGGCTTGCTATGTAAATCAATCTATCCAAACGGTCCTGTCCTCAAACGAAGGGCGTGACGGCGGTTCGGTCGCAAACTCAGGATAACCAAGATAAATAAATCCAATCAGGTGCTGGTCGGGCTCAAAACCGAGGAATTGTTTTACCCAGTGATCGCGCGCCCATTCCCCGGTGCGCCACTTGGCTCCCAGGCCCATGGCCTGTGCGGCAAGCAGGAGATTCTCGATCGCGGCCGCCGCAGCACAGACATTCTCAATCTCCAGCACTTTCGCTTCGCCCGGCTTATCTACCCCGACGGCGATCACCACAGGAGCGCGCAAGGGCAACGCACGACACTTATCCCAGGCATCTGGAGGAAACTCAGGGTGACGTTCCTGTTGCGAGGCAGCCATCACGTCCCCAAGCTTGTTCCGTCCATTCCCGCTTAGCACCACGAATCGCCAGGGCCGCACCTTATAGTGATTTGGCGCCTGCACCGCCGCCTCCAGCAGCTTTTCGATCATCTCACGCGGCACCGGCTCCGGCTTGACCTTGCCCTGCGAGTGTCTCTTGTAGATCGCTTCGAATACGTCCATCCTGCCTCCGTTCTATTGATAGAATTGTAGTACAAGTTCTTGTGGAGATCGTATGAAGGTCTATTATTCCGAGACCCACCGCCAGCACCAGCCGCCCTTCGAAGTGTTCGACGGTGGGCTGCGTGTGCCTTACCTGGAAAACGCCGATCGCATGGACCGGATCCTGGATGCACTGCGCCAGGCCGGCTGGGCAGAGATCGCCGAGCCGGAGGATTTCGGTCTGGACCCCATCTACGCGGTACACGACCGGGACTATCTGGATTTCCTCGCCTGTGCCTGGACCGACTGGCTGGCTACGGCTGCCGAAGACAAATCCGTTCTGTTGCCTGCTACCTTCGCCCTCCGGCGCCAGCCTCAAAAGCCGACGGGGCTGCTCGGGCGCGCCGGCTACTACATCATGGACCTTAGCGCCTGCATTGTAGAAGGAACGTATCCTGCAGCGTTGGCCTCTGCGAACTGCGCGTTAAGCGCCGCGCAGGCGGTCGCGAGTGGAGAGCATGTTACGTTTGCACTCTGCCGTCCGCCCGGACATCACGCTGGGCCAGATTATGCCGGTGGCTATTGTTTCCTGAACAATGCCGCGATCGCCGCCCACTGGCTTTCGGCCGGAGGCAAGGTCGCGCTGCTCGATGTCGACTATCACTGTGGCAATGGCACCCAGGATATCTTTTACGAACGCGCCGATGTGCTGACGATCTCCATCCACGCCGACCCCGACTTTGAGTACCCACACTTTGCGGGCTATGCCGCAGAGACCGGCTCCGGGGCCGGACGCGGTTTTCACCGGAACTTTCCGCTCGAAAAAGGCACCGGGGACGCGCATTATCTCGCGGTGCTGGAAGAGGCGCTCGGCCTCATTCGTGACTTTGCACCGGAACACCTGGTCATCTCCGCAGGAATGGATATCTACGCAGACGATCCGCTTGGGACGATCAGGGTCTCAACAGAGGGGATTCGGGAGATTGGCAAGCGGATCGCTGCCCTGGATCTGCCAGCGGTCATTGTGATGGAGGGAGGGTATAACAATGACATGTTGGGGGCGAATGCCGTTGCATTTCTTTCTTCCTTTGCTGTGAAGCGACCTTAGCGTCGCTCTACAAACGATTAGGAGAGCCTGAATGAAAGCAAACAAGATCCTCTTATTGATCTTCCTGCTCGTCTCTGCCTGTGCGCCTGCGCCACAGGAACAGCCCACTCCCACCGAGCCGGTCATGACAGCGACAAAAGCACCTACGGACACACCAGCGGCCACCACAACATCCACGCCCACCAGTACATTCACGCCAACCGTTGTTTTGTCGCCAACGGTTACTGCCACCGCTACGTTTGCTTTCCCGGCTGTGACAGTCAACAAGCAGGCGCACTGCAGGTACGGTCCTTCTGTTGCGTACCTGCACGCCGCAGATCTATACCCCGGCGATACGGGCACGGTGCGCGGTCGTTACCCGTACAGCAACTGGCTGTATATCAAATTCGATAAGCTGAATTACTTTTGCTGGACAGCGCCATCGGTCGTAGATGTGACAGGCGATGTCTCGACGGTTGCCTATAAAGAGCTCAATCTGCAATCCATAGGCAGCAATCAATACGGTCCTCCGCGCGGGGTCACCGCTACCCGAAGTGGGGATGAGGTCACGATCACCTGGAATCAGGTTCCGATGAGCAAGGACAAGGACCGTGGCTATTTACTGGAGCTGTTCGTCTGCCAGGATACGATCTACAAGTGGTGGACCGACTCATATCCAGACCAGTATTCGACCAGCTACGCCGTGCGTGACGAAGCCGGCTGTGCCCAGCCCTCCTCCGGAAAACTCTATACGGTTGAGAAGCATGGATTTTCGGAGCCTGCTGTCATCCCCTGGCCCCCACCATAAGCCTTAAAAACGTCCCGGAGGCAAACCTTTGGGACGTTTTCCATCAGCTAGATTCGAGCTTGGATCGGACCGGAGGTCACAAACGGCCGGAAGAACTAGATTGCTTTTCCCATTGTCTCGGCAGGCATCGTGGTCGCGTAGCGGATCTCGTGCACAATTGCGCCCGGTCCGCTGGCAACCACGCACACGTACTTCTTAACGCCGGCTTCGATTGCACCGTACAGTCATACTCATGCGCTTATCCTGGCACGCGCCAGTGCCACAAAATGATACTCCGGACGGCCGGCCGGAGTATCGATCAGCTATTGTTTCTTGCGGGCTCTTGCCAGCCGGTTGAGCACCTGCAGCAGCTCCTGCATCTTTTCAGGTGCAGAAGCGTCTCCCGTCACCACTGTGTGTTCCCACTTCTGAGTCTCGACGGTGATCACATAGGTGAACTGGTCGGGTCCAGATTCGCCCAGCATGTGCTCCGGCAGCTCCCGGAAATCCATATCGTCGAGCAATTCCTTGATGGTGTTGGCTTGCTCATCGGGTAGCTCATTGAGCTTCAAATCACGGGAGATCGTCATCCCGGCGAACCCGCCCGTCCGTTCGAATTTGATCCGTTCGACCTGCATATTTACCTCACTTGGAAGGAGCCGCGCCCAGCAAACGCAGCAGCGCAGATAGACAGCCACCGCCCGGTGTTGGCTCCGGCGTGGGACCACTACCGACGGTGATGCCAACTTCGGACCAGCCCTTCTTAACTGCCTGCTGTTCGACGCTGCCCGCCCCATATAACTGGGCAGCAACCTGATAGGTCTGGTCGGCGCAAGCCTGGAAGTTGGACGTGGCTGTCAACTTGTCTCGCAATGTGACATACCAGATCTGCCCCGCTCGTTCCCAGGCAAAACCGCCCAGCTCCATCGCGGTGATGTAGAAAGCATGGTTCGGGATCCCCGAGTTGATATGGACACCGCCATTATCATTGATGGTATTGACATAATCCTTCATATGCCCGGGCTGCGGATCTTTACCGAGGACCGGATCGTCATAGGCGGTGCCGGGCGCCTTCATCGAGCGGATGCCGATCCCGTTCACATTGGCGGTCAGCAAGCCTGCGCCAATGATCCAGTCTGCTTCGCTGGCAATTTGCTTGATCTGATATTGTTTGACCAGCGAACCGAACACATCCGACATCGATTCGTTCAGAGCACCCGGCTGCTGGAAGTATTGCAGTTTGGCTTCGAACTGCGTGACGCCATGCGTTAGCTCATGGCCGATGATATCGATTGCGATGGTGAAGCGATTGAACAGGCGCTCGTCCGGCGGCTGATCCTCATCCCCGTCACCATACACCATCTGCTCGCCATCCCAAAAGGCATTGTCATACCCCTGCCGGTAATGCACGGTCGAATCCAGCCGCATGCCATTGCCATCGATGGAATTCCGACTGTAGACATCATTGTATAGATCGTACGTGACACCGCTGCCATCATAGGCCTCATTCACGGCGACATCGGCGCTGGGTGGTTCTCCCTCCTTGCGAACAACCGTGCCCGGGAGACCCGATCCATTCTTGGCATCATAAATCACGCGATCCTTACCGCCGGCAGCAACGCGAAACGTCGCAGCATTGAAGTCTGCCAGCGCCTGGCGCTGCCCGCGCATCTGTGCGGACAACTTGAGCGTATCTATGGCAAGGTTCTTCTGACCGGGAGTGCCCTTGGTGGCAATATTCTTCAAGATATACGGAGGGAGGATGCAATTAACGGGGAAATGCCTATGCATGATGCTAACCTTTCTTCTCTGAGTGTAGATGCGGAGGGAACAAGCAACATCAGTATACGTGGTTTTGATGCTATTTTCAATAGCGGGGAAGATGCG
>DAITPI010000008.1:0-25339 GCA_036833655.1 Anaerolineales bacterium
TGGCTGCCGCTGCCGGCGCGATGCTCTTCGGCTTGGTTGGCTGGCTGGTCGGGTGGTTGTATCAGATCGGGAACCCCATCTACACATTGTGGGGACCTGTGGTCGTCGGAGTGCTGCTGGGAGTCTTGCTCGCGATTTTCACCCGGGCAAAAGACACGCTGCCCATCGGATTGGTGATCTACAGCATTACACGCACCATTCTCAATACCCTGCGCTCTGTGGAAGCGCTGGTCATGGCAATTGTGTTCGTGATCGCCGTTGGGATCGGTCCTTTTGCGGGGGTAATGGCGCTGGGACTGCACACGATCGTGAGCCTCGCCAAGCTGTACTCCGAGCAGGTCGAAAGCATCTCACCTGGTCCGCTCGAAGCGGTGGAAGCTACCGGTGCAAACCGCCTGCAGACCATCATTTATGCCGTCATTCCCCAGATCGTTCCACCCTATATTTCGTACACGATGTACCGCTGGGATATCAATGTCCGCATGTCCACGATCATTGGATTCGTAGGCGGAGGTGGCATCGGCTTCCTTCTACAGCAGAATATCAACCTGTTGAACTACCGCGCCGCCAGCGCCCAGATGATCGCGATCGCGATCGTGGTCTCCATAATGGACTATATCAGTTCGGTCATGCGAGAAAAATACGTCTAGGTGATAAAACGAAAGCCCCGTCCTCGACGGGGCTTTCCTAATAGAGCTCGAGTGAGCAGGTTACGGCAGGGAGCTGCTGATGGTGCTGAAGGTATTGCCGATCTTGGGTCCAAGCAAGCGCATGATCGCAATGACGACGATCGCGACGAGAGCAAGGATGATCGCATACTCAACGAGGCCCTGGCCTTTTTCTTTGGGGGCGAATAACATGGTAAATTCCTTTCTAACTAATTGAATGGTTTGCCTGGCTACGCACTCAGGACTTTCCACAGTATATCTGTTTTAGCGAAAATTTCAACCCCCCGGACAGGCGGAAGATTTACAAGATTGTTAATATTTCCGGTAGGGACTCCCCTATGTTTTGGGCTGACTTAGGTGCTTCATGTCGTGGGAGTCATTGTTGACAAATCGTTACACGATATTCTTTAAGAAAAAGGAGACCCTTCTTCATAAAGGATCTCCTTTCCCGATCGATCGTGCTTTAGAAAGAATCATTGACTGAACTGAATACGTTGCCAACCCTGGGTCCCATCAGACGCATAATGGCAATTACGACAAGGGCTACGAACACGATGATGATCGCGTATTCTACCAGCCCCTGCCCTCGTTCTGAGAGAGCAAATAACATGGGAGAATTCCTTTCTTGATGAAGATTGAGCAAAAAATGAGAAAAACATAAAGTAATTCTATCACCCAGCCATTCCGGATAACCTTAAAAAAACAGCAGTTTCGCCCTCCCGTTAGGGAAACCTTTCGAAGCTGTAGGGCGACCTGATCGGGTAAAATGCCCTCCATGGCAAAACGGTTCTTTCGATGGCTCTGGCGCAAAAGTCTGCTCCTGGGGCTCCTGGTCGTATTGGTTTTATGCCTACCCCGGCTGGTCACCGGGATGTATGCCCTCGGCCGTATCTATGACCTGGAGAGCTCGCCGGCCAGGCGGGTTGCCATCGTCTTTGGTGCCGGGTTGCGGCGTGACGGTACGCCCACCGCCATCCTGCGCGATCGGGTAGAGACTGCCGCCGGACTCTACTTTGACGGAAAAGTTGAGAAAATCCTGATGAGCGGTGATAACCGCTTCGATTATTACAATGAGCCTGGATCCATGCAGCAGTATGCCCTCTCCCTGGGCGTCCCTGCCGAAGCGATTGTCCTGGATTTTGCCGGGAGGCGTACGTACGACACCTGTTACCGGGCAAAAGCCATCTTTGGGTTGGAAAGTGCCGTCCTGGTGTCTCAAAAGTTCCACCTGCCGCGCGCCTTGTTCGTATGTAACGCCCTCGGGCTCGAATCCACCGGCGTGGAGGCGAACCAGCGGCTCTATCGCGAGAGAGCATTGCTGATCTGGAACATCCGCGAGCAGCTGGCGACAATTGGAGCGTTCATAGATGTCTACATCAGTAACCCGGTACCGGTTCTTGGCGACCCGGAGCCCCTGTTTGTGGATTAAGTTGGCATGGTTTTCTCGGCGTCTCCCATAATCGCACAAAAGCGCTCCTATATTTAGGGGGTAGGGAAAGCCCCTATTCCTTACAATAAAGTAAGCTCGTTGTGGATAACTCGCGGATTTTTGTGGATAAGTGCCTCTGCTTGTGGAGAAGTCGAGAATCTATTGGAAAACCCTCCGATTCCACACCCCCAGATATGGCATGCCATGTTGTTGCTGCCCAAGATGTAGATTGGGCTCAGAGAGCGTCATCCTGTGGATAAGCCTGGGGATAAGAATCGGGGATTCTCTCCACAATGCCAACGGATCGCGATCCTGCATCCCAGCGCCACATGCGGACGATTGGCCCGCTTTGTATCCCATATATGGAGCAACCCGGCATTTATCCACATTATCCACATCCCCTACTACTATTACGATTCTCATATCTTATCTAATTAAGGGATGGAATAAGTGCTTGAAACTCTATGGTTAATCCTGTAAAATGAATTCAAAGCAACGACCAATCTATTGCTGGGAGGCGCAACATGGACGTGATCAAGGTTTCAGCAAACTCCCGCACTTCGGCAGTTGCCGGAGCAATCGCCGGAGTCATACGCGAGCACAAACATGCCGAAGTGCAAGCGATTGGCGCAGGAGCAGTGAACCAGGCGATCAAGGCTCTTGTATTGGCGACTGGCTATCTAAAGAACGACGGCATCGATATCGCCTGTGTGCCCGAGTTCGCGGACGTGGCAATCGATGACAAGGTGCGTACAGCTATCAAACTTGTGATTGAACCGCGCGGGTAATCCATCTAAGAATCCAGTAGGGTGGTTTATAATGCCGTAGGGACACAGAACATATCCCTACGGCATTTTCTTTATGAAGATCTCAAGGCACTTCTGGCGCGGACTGTTCTTCCTCTGGCTGATCGCTGTTTTTTGCAGCGGGCTGGTACAGCCGGCTGTTGATCTGCCTGTACGCGCCGCCCCGCAGATGCAGACAGCTGCAACAAACGTGGTGATTAGCGAATTTCGTGTCCGTGGACCCAATGGGGGAAATGATGAGTTCATTGAGTTATATAATCCGACTGCCTCGACTATTAGTATTAGCGGTTGGGAAATCTGGGCAACCAATAATAGTGGCACTGCCACCAGCAAAGCCACAATCCCCCCAGGTACGATGTTGGCTTCCGGACAACATTACTTGATTACCAATTCTAATAACTCGGGTGGTCCTTATAGCGGCGCTGTAACGGGAAATCTGACCTACAGCAGTGGTGTTGCAGATGATGGGGGCATTGCCTTAACAGGACCTTCGGGAACTCCCATTATTGATCAAGTAGGCATGACAAACTGCACCGGCTGTTATTTCGAAACGACTCCTTTGGCATCCCTGGGGAACAGCAATCAGAACCGCGGCTATGAGCGAAAACCGGGCGGAGCGTCTGATAGCTGTCAGGACACCGGTGTCAATTCTGCTGATTTTGCGGTGTTGACTCCAAGCAGTCCCCAGAATCTATCATCCCCACTAAGTCTGTGTGGGGTTGTTCTCCCAACGTTCACTCCTACCAGTACCTCGACGGATACTTCTACTCCAACGAATACTGCTACGCCCACCGATACAGGAACTCCTACCAGTACTGGCACGGCTACGAGTACAAGTACTGTGACACCCACAGCCACGAACACCTCCACCGGTATATCCACAAGTGTGGTCATCAGCGAGTTTCGCACTCGAGGACCGCGCGGGGCGAACGATGAGTTCATCGAGCTGTACAACCCCACAACGGTTGCCATCGACATCAGTGGCTGGAAGATCAATGCATCCAATGAGGTCGGCGGGACGGGTACGCGCGCGACCATTCCACCTTCCACCATTCTGCGTTCGGGGCAGTATTACCTGGTTGCCAACACCTCGGTCACAGATGGCTACAATAACACCAGTGTCCCGCCGAACCTCGCCTATGGTACGGGGATCACCGATGATGGCGGCATCGCGCTTCTGCGAGCGGACAATGTAGTTGTGGATCAGGTGGGCATGGGAGCAGGCTCTGCCTACAAGGAAGGTACACCTCTCACTGCGTTAGCGGGAGCTTCCGATCAAAGTTATGAGCGTAAACCGGGCGGTGCATCCGATAGCTGTCAGGATACTAACAACAATGCCAACGATTTTTCGAATCGGACGCCGAGTAAGCCGCAAAACTATTCTTCTCCCCTCAGTCGCTGTGGCGTTGCCGGTCCAACGCTGATCGGCACCACGACCACGATCACTGCCGATAACCCGGACCCGTCCGCCGTGAATGGGATCGTCACAGTCAGCGTAACCGTAACTGGCGGATCGCCGGTCCCTACCGGTACCGTGAACATCACCGGTGCGAATACGAACTGCACGATCGCTCTCTCCACCTCGGGTACGGGCAGTTGCGCGGTGTTATTTACCTCCTCGGGAACGAAGACATTGCTGGCAACCTATGTAGGCGACAACTTCCATTTGGGGAGTCTGGGCACAGCCTCGCATCAGGTCCTCACCTCTTCCCAGGCGACCGCGGTCCGTACGCCGACCCGTGTATTCACCCCGCTCCCACCGCCACCGCTGCTGGTCATCAATGAGTTTGTCCCACGCCCCGGGCATGACTGGAACCTCGATGGCGTGATCAACGTCGGCGACGAGTATATCGAGATCCTGAACCATGGCGTGATTGATGTCAACCTCAGTGGCTATAGTCTGGACGATGAGGTCAATGTCGGATCCACGCCATATCGTCTGCCGGCTGTCACGCTCAAGCCGGGTGAGCGCCGGGTCTTCTACGGGAATGAGACAGGCTTGCTCCTGAGCGATGGCGGCGATGGGGTCCGCCTGCTCAAGCCGAACGGGCAGTTGATGGATGCCTACAATTATTTCGTCGTGCGCTTCCCCGACCAGTCGTACTGTCGCCTGCCTGATAATGGTGGCGCAGATGACTGGAATCAGAACTGTTTCCCGACCCCCGGCCTGCAGAACTCGTTGAGCGGAAGCACGGTCAATCCTCCCACAGCGGGCGATACAGAGAATCTATGCCCGATTGCCGATACCTTGCCGGATGATTTTGTGTTCGCCGAGTGCCACCCGTTTGGCAATAACATCTGGAACCCCGCTTACTGGGATCGCTTTGGCTGGTATGGCGAGAAGTATTTGCCGAAGAGCCCGGGCAAGTGGCCGGTGTTTGTGGATTAGGAAAGTTCTCGGTTCTGCTCAGCCTCCGTCATGGGCGGCGAGTTATTTTAAGAAGAGCGCCGCACAAGATGCGGCGCTCGTAAGAATAGAGCAATGCCTAGTCTTCCCCTGCCCTTGCCACCTCTTCAGGCTCGAAGACCACTTCTTCCTTGCCTGTCAGCTTGTCCTCGATCTTCTGGGTGATCAGCCGCAGGTGACCGGGGTGGGACACGAAGTCCAGGTGGTCGGCCGGGACCGCCAGCACGGGACAAAGCGTGAAGTTGTCGATCCATGTCTCATAGAGATCGTTGAGGCCCTCCAGGTAATCGGGAGTGATCGTCTGCTCGTACGAGCGGCCGCGGCTGGCAATGCGGTGCAACAATGTGGGGACAGAAGCACGCAGGTATACGACCAGATCTGGCGGCGGCAGGAACTGCATGGTCGTTTCGTAGAGTTCCCGGTAGGTCTGGTAGTCGCGATACTGGATGTGCCCCTGTAAGTACAGATTCTGCGCAAAGATCTCGGCGTCTTCGTACACACTGCGGTCCTGTACGACCGAAGTGGGATGCTGTGCCAGGTGATAATGCGAGCGCAGCCGGTGCGCCAGGAAGAAGACCTGGGAGTGGAAGGACCAGGCGTCCATGTCTGCGTAGAAGTCGGCAAGATAGGGGTTTTCGGTGACCGGCTCGAAGAACGGCTCCCAGCCCATGCGGCCGCAGATCATCTCCACCAGGGTGGATTTCCCGACGCCGATGTTTCCGGCAACGGCAACGAATTTCTTCATCTCGCCTCCATGAGCAGTTCTCGCGCTGAGCAATGCCCCCGCGGGCAGCCCGCAGGCAAAGTGCATTCTCCCAATAGACTTTGTGTTGGAATCAACACGCTTCGACTGCAACGTTGGCTTTCCAGGCAGGCGTGGCAGTGTCGCGTGCTCAGATTACTGGGGGATCTCTCCGGCCAGTTCTTTGTCGATGACTTGTTTGAAGACCTCGAGTGGCTGCGCACCCACAACCGCCAGACCGTTGATAAAGAACGTCGGGGTGGAGCGGATGCCCAGATCGATGGCAAAGTCCACGTCAGACTGGATGGCCTGCTGGTACTTATGATCGTTCACACAGGACTCGAACGATTTCATATCCAGTCCCAGGTCCTTTGCATACTGGGTGTAGGTCGCGCTTCCGAGAGTCTCGCTGCTAAACAGCTTCTCATGATATTGCCAGTAGGCATCCTGTTCGCCAGCGCACATCGCAGCTTCGGCAGCAGGGAACGCATCCGGGTGGATGGACGTCAGTGGCAGGTGACGATAGACAAACTTGATCTTGCCGGAATAGGCAGCCAGCAACGGCCCATAGACCTCATCATGCCAGCGGCGGCAGAACGGACATTGATAATCGCTGAACTCCACCAGGGTGATCGGCGCATCTTTCGGTCCCAGCGTGTAAGCATCGTCGATCGGAATATCGTAACGACGGTACTGGGGTTCCTCGGTAGCAGGGGCTTCCACAACCGCAGCCGACGGCTGGGCCAGCACCTGCACGGTCTGCCCGGCTGGCTGCATTCCCCAGACGACGTAGCCGAGCAGCACACCGGCGGCGAATGCCAGGACAGTCAGCACCGCGTAGAAATGGCTGCGCTTGAACGTAACTGTATCTTCCTGAATGACCGCGGGCGGATCTGCAAATTCTGGCTCGAGGACCGGCTCAACAGGGGCTTCGATGGTGGGTTCGGTGGTTGTTTTCTTACGAGGGGGCATGTCGGCATTATAACATGCAGGATTGAGCGGGTCGCAGCACCGAGCGGGCAGGTGTAAATTGTGCTACTTTTGCAAGGAATCGACGTATATTTGAATCGGGTGACAGTTACTGCGCCCGAGGCGCTCCTTGAAAGTGACTGTCACCCCACTGAGATTTTAGATTGGAGGAAGAAATGACAACACATGAAAAGCACCATACGCCCTGGTACCTCTGGCCCTTTGCCGCGATCTGGAAGCTGCTGGCAGTCATCGTGGAAATGACCGGACGCCTGGTGGCAATGATCATCGGCATTGTGCTGATGATCGTAGGCGTGCTGGTAAGCCTGACCATTGTAGGCGCGATCGTCGGCATCCCCCTCGCGATCGTGGGTCTGCTGTTGTTTATTAAGGGGATTTTCTAAAATCCGACCCCGGAATCCAGAGTCTGGAGACCCGGATTCCGGTCACGGTAGATTCGCCTTCGGCTGCGGCTCTCGCCTTCGAAACCGGACCAGGATGTGGTCCCGAAAGGAGGCGAGAGCTCTGCGTACCTGGGGGAGTCGCATGATCAGCAGAAGGATCACAATGACAGCATAGATCAGCGGACGGATAATCTCGCCTTGCAGGCGGAAAAAATCGCCTTTCTTGCCCCAGGCGTAATGCAGCACGACGAGCGGCGCGATCAAATAGACCATCTGGTGCAGGCGTTTCCAGGTCTTGCCCAGGCGCTTCTTCCAGATGTCGAACGATGTGACGGCAAGGGGCACCAGCATCAGGAACGAGATGACGCCGACGATGATGTAGGGCTTCTCCAGAATGGTCTGCACGATCAGACTCCATGCCAGCCCGTAATCGAGATCGACGAAGATGATCACGTGCAGTGTGGCATAGAGGAACGCATATAGTCCCAGGGTGCGGCGGCGCTTGATCAGCTCCCGCCAACCGAATACATTGTTGAGCGGCGTGCATGCCAGCGACAGGACAAGCAGCGTAATCGCATGCCGCCCCGTGCGCTGTTCCAATGCCTGGATGGGATTGGCGGTCAGGTTGTCGGTCAGGAGGTCGATCAGCAGCAGCACGAAAACAGACCATGCATACAGGTGAACGGCGATCTGGAGAGGGGTAAAGCGTCTGAAGAGTTTTATCATATTCAATCACAGACCCCAAGGGTTACCTTGGTGATCATCCTTTGATGTTAAGAGATTGACTCGCAAATAGATCTTTTGTTACGTTTCCAGGATAAACCTTTAGAGTCTGAACCTTCAATAATTCACACGCAAATCCATACCCTCGTAGAGGGACGCGACCTCCTCCGCATAACCGTTGAACATCAGCGTCGGGCGTTTCTCCAGCTCGCCGATGCGCCGTTCCCAGGCCTGTGACCAGCGCGACGGGATTGGATTCGGGTTTACGTTGCAGTAAAAGCCATATTGCCGGCGGTTGATCGTCCTCCAGAAGGTAGCGGGTTGCTGGCTAACCAACTCGATCTTGATAATCGCCTTGATGGACTTGAAGCCGTATTTCCACGGGACTACCAGCCGGATCGGCGCTCCATTCTGGTTCGGCAATGCCTGACCGTAGATGCCTGAGGCCAGAATCGTCAAGCTGTGCATCGCTTCGTCAAGACGCAAGCCCTCGCGGTAGGGCCAGGGGTAGAGGTGGCTGCCCTGGTGTGGGAATTGCTCCTGATCCAGAAGCGTCTCGAAGCGGACATATTTTGCACCGGAGGTAGGCTCGACTTCTTTCAAAAGGCTCGCAAGCGGGAAGCCCGTCCAAGGGATGACCATGCTCCAGCCTTCCACGCAGCGCAGCCGGTAGATGCGCTCCTCCTGCGGGAACCTGCTGAGCAAATCTTCCACCGCGTATGTTCCGGGACGGCTGACCATGCCGGACACTTCGATCGTCCACGGGTGACTCTGAAAATCCCCGGAAAGCCGGCTCACGACTTCCTTGTTTTCGCTAAACTCATAGTAATTGTTGTAGTGCGTGATCTCCTCGAAGGAAGTCGTGCGATCGCCAAACTCGTCCTCGCGGGCCGGGAAGGCAGTCGCCTCACGGCCTGATGTACAGGCTACCAGAAGCGTCGAGCCAGTTATCACGCCCGCAGCCTTGAGGAACTCGCGCCGGGAGAGATACAGCGAATGCGGCGTGATCTCCGACGGTCTCACCGGGATGGATTGGTATTTGTTGGTCATCCTCGGCGGATATTCATTCCTAGTAATTCTTGATGAGATCCATACCCTCGTAGAGGGACGCGACCTCCTCTGCATAACCGTTGAACATCAGCGTTGTCCGGCGTCCCAGTTCGCCGATGCGCCGCTCGGACTCTTGTGACCAGCGCGGGTGCGGGCGGTCCGGGTTCACGTTCGAGTAGAAGCCATACTCATTGGGTCCGACGCTGTTCCACAGGGTTGTGGGCTGTTCCGCCACCAATTCTATCTTGACAATGGATTTAATCGACTTGAAGCCGTATTTCCACGGGACCACCAGCCGGATCGGCGCGCCGTTCGGGTTGGGCATGGGCTGCCCGTACAGGCCTGTGGCAAGGATCGTCAGGTCGTGCATTGCCTCGTCCAGGCGCAGTCCTTCCTGGTAGGGCCACGGGAAAAAGGGACTTTTTTGCCCCGGCATTTCCTCCGGGCGGTATACGGTCTCGAAGCGGACGTACTTCGCATCGGAGGTGGGCTCCACTTCCTTCAACAGGCTTGCCAGCGGAAAGCCGCTCCACGGGATGACCATGCTCCAGGCTTCCACGCAGCGCAGCCGATAGATGCGCTCCTCCTGGGGGAACTTACTGAGCAAGTCCTCGACCACGTAGGTCTTGGGCTTATTCACCAGGCCAAATACCTCCACGGTCCAGGGCTTGGTGCTGAAATCCTGCGAAAGCGGGTTGACAGCTTCCTTGTCCGTGCTGAACTCATAGAAATTGTTGTAGTTGATGATATCTTCAAAGGAATTTGCAGGGTCGCCCAGCTCATCCATCTTCGCCGGGAGATCAGGCATCTGTGCCGGGACGCTGGTCAGGGTGACCTGTGGTGCGCAGGCAGCCAGCAGCGCGGAGCCGGTGACGATGCCGGCGGTTTTGAGAAAATCGCGCCGCGAAAGATAGAGCGAGTAGGGTGTGATCTCGGACGATTTCACAGGGACAGATTTGTATTTGTTATCCATAATTACCTCAAATGTAGGTCGGGCGTTCGGCAAGACAAGTACAAGCTGTGCCAGGCTGGCGCGCTACCACAGGTGCTACGACAAGCCTGACCTACTCTTCCAACAATGCCTCGATGTTTGCCTCGGTCTCTCGATATCTGCCTTCGCCGATATGCACGTAGCGGATGTGTCCCTGCTTATCGATCAGATATAAAGTGGGCCAGTACTGATTCTTGTAGGCTCGCCATGTCGCGCCGTCGTTGTCCTGTGCGATGGGATATTGGATGTCAAACCGCACAATGGCATCCTGTAGATTTTTCAGGTCTGTCTCGTACGAGAACTCCGGATAATGATTGCCGATGATGACCAGGCCCTCATCCTTATACTTGCTATGCCATTCTTTCAAAGAAGGCATCACATTCTGGCAGTTGATACAACCGAACGTCCACATCTCGAGGATGACCACCTTGCCGCGCAGATCCGCAAGCCGTAGTGGCGCATCCACATTCAGCCACATCTCGTTCGTCAGCTCGGGGGCAGGTCCCAGGTCCGGGAGAGAATCGGTCCTTCCGGGCGCTGAATCAACAGGTATGTTGCTGCGCTGCTGTGCACAGCTACAGAGGAGAAGGGAAGCCAGAGCAAACAAGAGGCGTTTCATCGTCAGCATCCTGATGCGCCTATTCTAAGAAAACTTCCTTACGAAAGGATTACGTTAATATGAAAAGACGATGAAGGTTTGCGGATTTACAGTGCGCCGACAGCCTTGCACGCATATGGGCTTTGAAAATCGCATTACGGGATAAGAAAAGTGAATCGTGTGCCTGTGCCTGGCACGCCGTCGCTTTCCACCCCGATATCGCCCCCGTGGGCGCGGACGATGCCGCGGGCGATCGCCAGTCCCAGCCCGGCGCCGGTGCCGCGGTTGCGTGAGCGCGCCGCGTCGCCGCGGTAAAAGCGCTCGAAGATGTGCGGCATATCCTGGGGGCGGATGCCCTCCCCGGTGTCGCGGACCGTCACCTCCACGCCGGAAGTGGTCCGCCGCGCCCGGACGCGGACCTCGCCTTCGGCAGGCGTATGCCGGAGCGCGTTGCTGATCAGGTTGTTCAGCACACGTCCGATGGCCTGTGTGTCCATGTAGACCGGATCGATGTCGGCCTCCACCTCCCCCTCCAGCCGGATGCCCTGTTGTTTAGCCAGCTGCGAAAAGCTCTCCAGCGTATCGGAAACCAGGTCGCTCAACGAAGCCTGCGAAGCATGAAGAGGAAACCCACCGGCGTCGAGCTGTGACATCTGGAAGAGATCGTTGATCAAGTCCGAAAGAGACATCACGTCGCGTTGTGCGGTGATCAGGTAGCGCCGGACCATTTCGGGTTCATCGACAACACCATCGACTAACGCCTCTAGGACCGCGCGCATGGAGGCGAGCGGGGTCTGCAGGTCGTGGCTTGCCCAGGCGATCAGGTCGCGGCGCAGGCTCTCGAGCTCGCGCTGCTTCTGGTCGGCTGCCTGCAGCTGCTCCGCCATGCGGTTGAAGGCTGTGGAGAGCGCGGCTACCTCGTCGCGTCCATTGACCGGGACGCGCGTCTGTAGATCTCCCCCGGCAAGTCTTTCGGCTGCCGCCTTCAGGAGATGGATCCGTTCAGTGATCGTGCTGGAGAGGAAATACCCCAGGATCGTGGCAATCCCCCCGGCAAAGACGAGCAGGACAATCGCTAGCAGGAGATCGTGCTCGCTGGCAAACATGAGCTCCGCGGAGAACCACACATTAAAGAAAGTGAGGATGCTTGCCAGCGCGTACCCACCGAGCAGGGTCCAGCGCAGCGTGGGCGACAGGCTGACCCAGCCGAGGCGATACGCTGCGTACCCGACCAGTGCCGAGGCGAACGCCGTGATGCCCAGGAACAAAGCCATCAGTCCCAGCTCGTTGGAGGGCGGAGACATGAGCACCATGAAGAATACCAGGGAAACGGCGATGATCAGCAAGACGCCGAGTACCAGGCGGGCAAGCATGGGAGTTCGCGAGAGGGATACTTTCATAAAATGTTTCGAAAGGAGTCAAAGTCTTTGCGCAGCACCCTATGGGCCAGACTACGGAAGGTCAACGACATCGCATCAGGGCTCGAACTTGTAGCCAACGCCCCACACGGTGAGCAAATGCGCTGGATGAGATGGGTCGGCTTCGATCTTTTCGCGCAGGCGGCGCACATGCACGGTGACGGTACCGGGATCGATATACAAAGCGCCGCCCCAGACACGCTCCAGCAGCTGCTCGCGCGTAAATACCTGTTTCGGGTGCTGCGCCAGCAGATACAACATATCGAATTCTTTGGCAGTCAGCTCCACAGGCAGTCCGCCGACGGTAACCACGCGATTGCGTGGATGGATAGTCATTCCTACAAACTCGAGAGACTGGTCGGAGCCGGACTCCGACTGCTCGCGTCCGAGGCGGCGCATCACGGCCCGGACGCGACTCACCAGCTCCTGAGGGCTGAAGGGCTTGACCACGTAGTCGTCGGCACCCATCTCGAGGCCCGTAATGCGGTCGATCTCCTCGCGGCGCGCGGTCAGCATGATGATCGGCACATTGGAGCGGTCGCGCAGCCAACGCGTAAGGGAAAGACCGTCCACCTCAGGGAGCATCAGGTCGAGGATCACGAAATCGGGCATCTGTCTTTCGAAGAGATCCATCGCCTGCCTGCCATCCGCCGCAACCTGGACTGTGTAGCCGGCGCGTTTGAGATAGAGGCTAACCACCTCCGCGATGCTGGCTTCATCCTCCACGACCAGGATACGATTCTCACTCATCGGTTCGATCATACTCCAAGGGCATATGAATTGGTAGTTGTGTTCAGAATTTCGTAAGAATTTTAGCCCCCTGAGCTAAGGCTAAGCCCCTCGAAACCGAGGGGCTTAGCCTTAGATTTTTGTGTTGCCTTGCGAAAGAGGCACGCGGTGGTGGAGCGAACGGATCTATTCCTTGTCAAAGGACTGCAGTGCGGAATCCACGCTTTCATACATCGGGATGTTCTGCAGGAATCCGGTGATGCCAAGCACATTGTAGATCTGCGGTGGCGCGTTGCATAATTTCAAATGCGCTACTTTGAAGCGATCTTCCTTCGGGGTAAATATCTGGTATACCTTTTGGAGCGCCCGCATCCCGGCGCTGGTCAGCGTATCCAGATCGGTCATATCGATCAATAAATAGCGCGAACCGTTATCATAACTGGTGCGTGCGGCTTCGAGCAACTGCTCCTCACTTTGCGCGTCGAGCCAGCCGCGCAGGCGAAAAACTGTCACCGGCACATCGGCTTGGATCTGTTCCGTTGAAATGATCAGGTCGCTGTTCATGATTTTCTCCTCGCTCCAGGGACGTTATTAATGCATAATAACACGATTATTTTGATATGGATGCTAGGGCAGCGTGACATACTCGGCACCTACGTAGCCGCGCTGGTTGCCGGGCCCGCGTACGTGCAGCCACTGGTTGGCTTTGCCGATCTTGGCTTTTGCCTTTTGCGCGGGCTCGAGCACTGCCAGGGGTGATCCCGCTTTCAGGACCGCGATCAGGGCGCCGCCTTTGGAGGCGGTCTTTCGCAGGCGCAGTCCGCTTGTCCCCACCGCGCTGGAGACAAGCACCATCAGCTTGTCGTCTTTCCTTTCCTCTTTTGGCGGCTGTGCAGGTGGAGCGGGTGTTTCGGCCTCCGCAGGCGCCGGCCCGGAAACAGGCGGCTCGCTCACCGGAACTGGTCCGGGCGGTTCTCCGGGAAGGCGCTCGAGATACCATGCCGCCGCGAAGCCCTCCTGCCCCTGCGGCGTGCGGACGCGGACCCACTGGTTGACCGCGCCGACCTTCGTCGAGCCATCTGCTTCGAGCAGCGTCAGTTCTGTCCCGGCAGGGACGACAGCCACGATGTTCGTCGGGCTTGAGATATCTACGCTCGAGCGGATGTTCAAGCCCCAGGTCACCGAATCTTTCACGCGGGCGCCGGGCGCGCCGGTCGAAGCCGGAGTCGTGTCCGGCTGAGAGGGCGACGGAATAGCAGGTCCGCCCGAACCATATGCGTCATACAGGATCACGTGGGAGATGGCGCGTTTGAGTGTCCGGCCCTGGGCATAGCGCTTCATCAGCAAATCTTCTTTTGTAACGTCGGGCTGGTAGGGCCAGGGATCGAGCATCAGGTAGTCGTCACCCTTCCTGCCGTAGAGCACAACCCAGTGGGTCTGGATGCCCTCGGCGGGAGAGCGATCTACTTGCACGATCGCGGGCTGGCCAGAGGCAATCGCCGCGTCGATCTGGGCGAGCGGCGCCTCGCTCGTGGAGCAGGGAATATACGCCTTAAGGGTCACATTGGGATAGATCTGGCTGACCGCCCCCCAGCGGATGCCCGCGCTGACAAAGCCATCCACGTTCTTGAGTTTTTGATTGAGGGATTTGGGAGTCTCGGGGTAAGCGTGCCCGCTGAGCAGCATGGCGACGCTGGTGAGGGCGCACCCCACATACCCGATCGTGTCGCCCGGGTCACCGAAGCCCAGGATGTCGTTTTTCCATTGCGGGTCTTGTTGTGAGAGGTAGACGAGTTTGAACGGCATGGCTGTCTCCTTTGGCCGCGGACAGTGCCGTGATTATACTCTTCCGGGAGAACGGCATGGGATGGTTTGCAGTCACTGTCGCTCTCTTCAATTGCTGCCGTCATAGCCGTGAGGTAGCTGCGACAGGAAGCCCTCCAGGTCCTGTGGGACAATAAACAGTTTATCGATGCGCCTGGTAAAACCATTGGGACTCTTGGGGGTCATCAGCAAGCCTTCGTGAGTATCGCGGGCGCGGGCGAATAGATCCCAGTTCTTGTCCTTTTGATACGCCGTCTTCTCGATGCGACTGATCTCGCGGAATGGCAGGAAAAGCTGGTAGTCCATGTGACCCGGTACAAAGCGGATCGCAATCCCCGGGGCCGTGATGATATAGGTTACCACGGCGCCAAAGTAGCGCGTATCTTCGTACAAGATGGTAAAGCCCACCAACATAAGTAACATCTGCCAGAAGGTCAGGCCGAACTGGCCCCGCAGCAAATAGGCTGCCAGCACACTGCCCGCGGTCAGGAAGGCAATGTTCCTTGCAGCCCGATCCCAGGAGATCGGGGGCTGGTCCACATAGAACTTCCCGGTTTTGCCCGCATACTTCCGCCGGACGTGTGAAATCCACGCGTTGGATTGCCAGCGCAGCGCCAGCACTCCCAGGATCACGATGAGAAGAAAAAAACTGGCGAACAGGCGAGACCTCGGCCAGAGAGCGACGCTGGCAATCCAGGCATAAGGATATTGCTTGAGAAAGAGAACAGGCAAGCCCAGGATGAAGCGGTCGAGAGCGTCTCGCATGCGTCGATTATAAATCGCGGCGCGGCGAGAGGGCAGGCAGGCTTCGAAACAGACTCAAGGTACAATACGAGGTGCTGCTCTGATTTCCAGATTTGCCACGGTATGAAATCGACCACAGACTATGCCCGGTATGACGACGAACGACTCATCCGCCTGATTGTGCAGGGGCAGGAGGGGGCGCTCGCGCAACTGTATGATCGCTACAATCGCCTGATCTTCAGCCTGGCCCTTGCCGTTGTGGATGACCGCGCGACCGCCGAAGAGATCACCCTCGATGTGTTCATGCGAGTCTGGCAGAAGGCGGAGACCTACCGCGCCGAGCAGGCTAAGGTCAGCACCTGGCTGACGCACATTGCGCGGCACCATGCCATTGACATCCTGCGCCGCCGCTCCGTGCGCCCCGACCACTTTGCCGTGGCCTGGGACGATGTGGATTTCAAGGCGGAATCTCCTGACCAGGATCCGCAGGAAATGACAGAGATTTCCATGCGGCGTGAGCGCGTCCAGGCGGCGCTCGCCAAGCTGCCCGAGGAGCAAAAGCAGGCTCTGCTCCTGGCATATTTCAGCGGCTACAGCCACAGCCAGGTTGCCGAGGCGCTCCACCAGCCTCTCGGGACCATCAAGACCCGCCTGCGCCTGGCGATGCAGAAACTGCGCGAGTTTCTGGGTGACGAGGCGGATGCATCTGTCCAGCCTTCGTCTGCGTACAATAGAAGTAAGGAAGAACGGTAGGATTGTCCAATGTCTGAAGAATATCACGTGCTGGACCTGCTGCCTGCCTACGCCATTGGCAGCCTGGAGGCTGACGAGGTCAACCGTGTAGAACAGCATTTGCGGAGCTGCCTGATCTGCCGTACGGAGGCAAATGCCTTTCAGGAGACGGCGGAGCAGCTTAGCTTCGCCGCGCCTGTGGCGAGTCCCTCTCCAGACCTGAAGGAGAGGCTGCTGCAGCGCGCCCGGGCTGCACGCCCAGGAGAATCAACGGTGTCCCGACAGCCGGCCCGCCCGTTCTGGGAGCGGTTGTTGCCTGCCTGGGGCCTGGCAAGCCTGGCCCTGATCGTCGGGCTGGCTGGACTAAACTTCCTCCTGTGGCAGCGCGTGGATCGACTTGAGTTCAGCACTGCACCTGGCGGGATGCGAGCAGTGCCATTGACCGCAACCGACGCAGCTCCTGCGGCGACCGGCTTCGTGCTCATCAGTGCGGATGGCGGGGACGGCGCCCTGGTTGTGGACGGCCTGCCTCCCCTTGGCGAGGATCAGCAGTACCAGCTCTGGCTGATTCGCGATGGCACACGGACCAGCGGGGCGGTATTCTCGACCGATGAAAAAAGCTACGGGGGCACGCGCATCCGGGCGCCGCTTTCACTGCTGGAATACTCGGCGGTGGGTATTACCATCGAGCCGGCTGGGGGTAGTCCCCAACCCACCGGGACCCGGGTGCTGGCTGGTCCGCTGCCGCGCCCCTAAAATCTCATTGCATTTCGATACTTCCACGCGTTGCCAGGGTCCGGACACATTCACGCTGCTCCTTCGACGACCACCGGCCCCGTGGTAGTTCCGCTCGCACCACCTGACGCCAGCGGCACGTCCAGCGGATGCGTGAGCGTCGATCCGGATTTGATCAAAGCGATCCGGCAGAATCCGGAAAACTATTATGTCAACGTTCACACAACGGACTATCCCGGCGGCGCCTTGAGAGGCCAGCTGGCAAAATAAGAAAGAACCACAAGAAGCCCAGCGGATGTTCTACCGCTGGGCTTCTTGTCTCCGCTGACCAGGCTATGGAAACGTAGTAATCAAAGTCTGCGGAGCGCAAAGGCAATGGCTGCTGCCCAGGCTAAAACCTTAAACTCCCCCCGCTCCAGGGCTGTTTCCATCTCCGTGTGGGTCAGCAGCAGGATTTCCTGCTCTTCGAGATCGTCTGCATTTCGTGGCGTGACGTAGCGCGCCTGTTGCGCCAGATACAGGTGCCCTATCGCCACACCCCGGTTGGGGTCGACGCGATAGCTGCCCAGAGGGACCCAATCTTCAGATTCGTAGCCCGTTTCCTCCAGCAACTCGCGGCGTGCAGCCTGGATCGGCGCTTCCCTCTCCTCAACAAAGCCACCTACGATGCCCAGCGTTGTTCCTTCCAGACCATATTTGACCTGCCGGAAGCAGAGGAAACGCTTGTCCTCGGTCAGGGCAACTACGTTGACGTAGTCAGGTGTAATGATCCAGGGCCAGTCCGGGATCAGCCTGCCATCGGGCAGCTCCACTGTGTGATTCTCCACCACAAGCCATGGACGCTGCTCAAGAACCGTCTGGCGACTCTTTGTCTTCCATGATTGCATCATGATCTCCGAGAATATAAGCTTTCAAGAAACAAGCCGCACCTCACCGGCACGGCTCATCTACTCTCTGCTCTCTAATCTCTACCTTCTCAATCCAACTTTCCCGTGAGCGACGTCATCTTGAGCTCGCCAATCGCCTTGGTGATCTCGATATCGCGCGGGCAAGCCATCGTGCAGTTATAGATAGTATGGCAGCGCGCCAGCCCGGATGTCTCACTGACGATGTGCATGCGCTCAGCCGCGGCTTCATCCCGGCTGTCGTAGACAAAGCGGTGGGCAGCCACCAACGCGGCGGGTCCGAGGTAATCGTCGCTGCCCCAGTAGGATGGGCAGGAGGTGGTGCAGGCGGCGCACAGAATGCACTTGGTGGTGTCGTCGAAGCGGGCGCGCTGCTCGGGCGATTGCAGCCGCTCGCGTCCGTCCTCGGGGAGCGGACTGTCGTTGATAAAGTACGGGAGCACCTTCTTGTAATTGTCGAAGAAGGGCTCCATATCTACGATCAGGTCTTTCTTAACTTTCAAGCCCAGCAGCGGCTCGACGGTGATCGTGGTCCCGACATCGCGCACCAGCGCCTTGCATGCCAGCATGTTCTTGCCGTTGATGCGCATGGCGTCTGACCCGCACACCCCGTGGGCGCACGAGCGGCGGAACGACAGGGATCCGTCATGATAGCCTTTGACATACTCCAGCAGATCGAGCACGCGTTCGGTCTCATCCGCTTCGATGGTGAAGGTTTCATAGTGGAATTTCTTGTCCACTTCGGGGTTATAGCGAAAAACTTTTAGAGTGACCTGCATGGCTGCCTCACTAATAAACTCGTATCTTCGGTTGATACTTCGTAATGACCACAGGCTTGTAATCGATCCTCACGTTCCCGTCGTCTTTCCATACCAGGGTGTGTTTCAGCCAGTCCTTGTCATCCCGCTCGGGATAATCTTCACGTGAGTGCCCGCCGCGCGATTCCTTGCGGTTCAACGCGCACTCGGCGACCACTTCGGAGACCTCGAGCATGTTGCGCAGCTCCCAGGCGTTGAGCAGCTCCGTGTTGAAGATCTTCCCCGCGTCGCGCACGCAGACTTCCTTGAAGCGCGCCTGGAGTTCCTTTACCTTTGCAATCGCCTCGCGCATGCCTTTCTCATTCCGATAGATCCCCACATCGTCGAACATCACCTTCTTCAGCTCGGTGGTGATCGTAAAGGCATTCTCCTTGCCCGATCCGTGGCGCAGCGCCTCGAACTGCGCCCGCGCCTCCGCTTCTGGGTTGTCGGGCAACCGGGTGTAATCGGTCTGTTTTGCGTACTCGGCAGCTCGCAGTCCCGCGTGCTTGCCAAACACAACCAGGTCGAGCAGCGAGTTCGTGCCGAGGCGGTTCGCCCCGTGCACCGAGACACAGGCGCACTCGCCAGCTGCATACAGGCCGGGGAACGGCGTATTCTCACTGTCGATGACGACCTCGCCGTACTTATTGGTCGGGATGCCGCCCATGGTGTAATGGGCAGTCGGCTGGATGGGCATCATCTGTGTGATCGGGTCCACGCCGAGGTACACGCGGCAGAAATCGATGATATCCGGTAGCTTTTTGAGCACCTGCTCGCCGGTGATAGTGTAGGGAGAGCCGTCGGGGTTGGTCCGCCCGTCCATCGCGGCGTATCGGTTGACGCTCTCGGGACGTACGTCCAGATAGACGTAGTTCTTGCCATTGACGCCGCGTCCCTCACGGATCTCGGTGTAGATCGCGCGCGAGACCACATCGCGCGAGGCGAGGTCCTTCACGGTGGGCGCATACTTGGGCATGAAGCGCTCGCCCTGCCCGTTGATCAGGATTCCGCCTTCGCCGCGCACGCCTTCCGTGATCAGGATACCAAGCTTATAGATGCCGGTCGGATGGAATTGGAAGAACTCCATGTCCTCGAGCGGAATGCCGCGTCGCAACAGGACCGCCGCCCCGTCGCCGGTGTACGCATAGGCGTTGGATGTGACCTCGAAGATGCGACCGTGTCCGCCGGTGGCGAAGATCACCGCCTTGGCATGGAAGGTATGCAGCTCGCCCGTGGCAAGCTCCACAGCGACCACGCCCGCCGTCCTGCCGTTCTCGATCAGGAAATCCAGAACCTGGAATTCGTCGAAGAAATTGACTTTGTTCTTCAGGCATTGCTGGTACAGCGTCTGCAGGATCATGTGCCCGGTACGGTCTGCGGCGTGGCAGGCGCGCCGGACTGGCTTGCCCGTCTCGTTATTGGTGTGTCCGCCGAAGGGACGTTGCGAGATCCGCCCCTCCGGGGTGCGATCGAAGGGCAGCCCCATGTGCTCGAGCTCGAGCACCGCGTCGATGGCTTCGTTGGTCATGAACTCGATGGCATCCTGGTCGCCGAGATAATCGGAGCCCTTGACCGTGTCGTAGGTATGCCACTCGGGCTTGTCTTCCTCATAATTGCCGAGCGCCGCGCTGATGCCGCCCTGCGCCGCGCCGGTGTGGGAACGTGTTGGATAAAGCTTGCTGATCACAGCCGTCTTCGCGCCGCGCGAGGCGTACAGCCCCGCCATCAGCCCCGCGCCCCCCGCGCCGACGACCACTACTTCAAACTGATGAACATTCGCCATAAATAGAGACTCCTAGGCCGTCCAGAGAACATACAAACCGATCAGGCTCATCGAGACCATCATAATGATGCTCAGGATGCGCACGATATTTCGCCCGCGCGGGGTCACGATGTAATCGTCTGCGATGACCACCAGTCCATGCACGCCGTGCGCCACCGCAAGCAAAAGCAGAGCGCTTGCCGTCAGCCGCCAGAAGGTGGTCGCCCAGGGAGCGAGATCCGGGACGTCCGTGCTCTGTACATGGGTGTTGACCGGCATAAAGCCCCAGCGCAGCACATCCGCCAGGTTCATGTCGTTGCGCGCGCCCATCCACAGGGCCCCAAAGATCGCGAAGAGGATCAGGGCGTACATCGCCAGGGCCGAGAGCCGCGTGAACAGCCACATGAGCATCTCGAAGTTGAGTCCGCGCCTGGCTAAAGGCAGAGTTCTAGGTTTGGTTGTGGCCATGTCAGCCTCCCGCCGTGCGGATGATCACAAAGACAGCAATGGCAAACAAGGGCAGGAAGACCGCCCATTCCACCCAGATCGCCTCACGCTGGTGCACCAGCAGCTTCGGGAACAGGTCAATCAGGGTAATTCGCAAGCCATTGATGGCATGAAACAGCACGCAGAAGAAGATGAAAACCTGGAAGAGCCAGTTTTCGTAGATCGTATTCAAAAATCCCCCGACAGACCCTCCCAAAAACGATGCCAGAATGTGCATCGTAACAAAAAGCGCCATGCCCAGCCCGCCAATGCGGTGCAGGACAAAAGTCAGCATGGGACCGCCGCCTCTGTACCGCAGGCCCGTACCCAGGCTGACATCTCGTTTCAGACCCATCTACGCCTCCATGAAAGGTTGGTTTTGTAGTGCATTATCACGTTCGGGCTCACCAGTTTAATAGTGACAATACTCACGGGTTATTCATTTCAGACTTCCTCTAATAAAGAGAGGATTGACCCTTATAATCCATAAAAATGGCAAATCTGTTCATATTCTAATCGAAATACAATGCTGCTGTGAGTTTTGGGGTCAAAGTTGCCCTCGCAGCGGCATGCTTGGTCCTGGAGGTGTCTATGTCGGAGCCCATCAGCAGGCGGGAATTCATCAAAGGTGCCACTGCTGTCATTGGTGGGTTGATCACTGCAGTGATCGGTATTCCCACGGTTGCCTATCTCGTCGATCCGGCGTTAAAAGCAAGCGGCAAAGAAGCGTGGATTCCCGTAGGGAAGCTCGAGGACATGCCGATTGGCAAGCCAGCGCCCTTCTCCTTCACCCGCGTCCAGGTCAACGGCTGGGAGCGGACTGCCACAAGCCATGGGGGCTTTGTTCTCCGGAAATCGGAAAATCCCGGCGATTTGCTCATCCTCAACAGCCGCTGTACCCATCTCGCCTGTACCGTGAACTGGTCGGAGAACGACCAGGTCTATCTATGCCCGTGCCATGATGCCAAGTTCAGCATGCAGGGGGAAGTTCTGGATGGTCCTCCACCCCGTCCGCTCGACCACTACACGGATTTCCGGGTTACCGACGAGGGCGTGCTCGAGATCTTTTACAAGGAAGGCTAAGGCATGTGGAAAAAGCTCTTTGACTGGCTGGATGAACGGCTTGGCCTGAATGATATATACAAGAATCTACTCGACCGCCCGGAACCCAGGGGCAACTGGTGGAATACGCTTGGCTCGGCGAGCCTGTTCCTGTTCATTCTGCAGGGCGCCACGGGCATCTTTCTGACCGTTTACTACACTCCCTCGCCTGATCACGCCTACGACTCGATCCAGTACATCATGGAGGGCGTTGCCTTCGGCTGGTTGATCCGCGGCATCCATCACTGGGGAGCGTCGCTGATGGTGCTGATCGTCTTCATCCACATGCTGCGGGTCTTCGTAACCGCATCGTACAAGTATCCGCGTGAGATGACCTGGTTCATCGGCATCGGACTGTTGCTCACCACCGTTGGGATGGGCTTCACCGGGTATCTGCTGCCCTGGAACCAGCGAGCCTACTGGGCGACAACCGTCGGTACCCAGATCGCCGGGAGTGTACCCTTCATGGGTGAGTTCATCCTTAAAGCCCTGCGCGGCGGACCCGACCTGAGCGCACTTACCCTGCAGCGTTTCTTTGCCGCCCACATCTGGATGATCCCGGCCGCCCTGGCTGGCTTGATCGGCGTCCATCTCTATCTCATCATCCGGCACGGCGAGTCCCATTTCCCGACCAGGGACGATTAGTATCTCGCGCTGAGCGGAACGGAGTGTAGACGAAGCGCGTTTCAAACAGCCCTTCGTCTGTGGGCAGTGTCCTCCGCTCAGGGAGGCTTCATGAACGAAGAGACCAAAAAGAAACTTAACGAACGTTACCAGCAGGAGCTGCAGCGTGGTGAATTCTTCTGGCCCGACAGCATCTTCAAAGACCTGATCGTCTCGCTCGCCATTTTTGTCGTTCTGATCCTGCTTGCCACCTTTATCGGCGTCGCGCCCGAAGCAAAAGCCGACCCCGCCGACACCTCCTACCTGCCGCGCCCCGAGTGGTACTTCCTCTTCCTGTTCAAGTTCCTGGCGCTCTACGGACAGATCCCCGTGATCGGCAAGATCGAGTGGCTGGCAACGGTGCTCGTCCCCGGACTGGGCATCGGGATTTTGACTCTGCTGCCACTGCTGGATAAATCGCCCTACCGGCACTATTCCCGTCGCATCTTTGAGCTCACTATGATGGGGATTGTCATCCTGGATATTGTGCTTTTGACAATTATGGCGAGCCTGCCCGTCCCACCGAATACTGGGGAGCTGGCAGCCTCAACCACCCTGCAAGTCATCGGCGGGCTGTGGATTCCCGCTGCGGTGCTGGCGCTGCTGGTCGCTCTGTATCTCTTCCGGCGCGCGAGTTACCGGGAGTCGACCCGGCGGAGTCTGCCGGTCTGGATCACGGCGGTCGGCGCTCTGGGAATGGTCGCGATGACCGTCGTCGTCGGCGCGCGGGCGTCGACCTATCCCAAGCCAGAGGAGGCGGAAGTCGCCTCGACCCTGGTCGACCAGATCTTCGCCGGGCAGGACCTGTATTCCGTCAACTGTGTGGAATGTCACGGTGATGACGGTGCTGTGGAGGTGATCGAAGGCGTGGAAGGGCTCGAGGGTACCGAGATCACCCCGATCAACAGCCGGGATGTGCTGTATACACTGACCGATTCCGCCATGTATGAGGTCATCGCTTACGGACGTCCAAACGAGGGCATGACGCCGTTCGGCAAGACCTATGGCGGTGAGCTCTCGCGCAGCGAGATCGATCACATCGTGACGTTCATGCGCTATATGTGGGACGATCGCTTTGAGCTGCCCGCGGAGGCTTTGAAGCCGCTCTTCCCACCTCTGGCGGAAGGCGAGGTGCCTTCCTATGAGGTCCACATTGCACCGATCGTGAAGCGTTACTGTGTTTCCTGCCACCGGGAAGGGAAAGACAACAACAATTACCTGATGACCAGCTATCAGGAGATCCTGACCACGGGAGACCACAAGGACAAAAACGTCATCGTCGCGGACCCGAGCGGATACTTGATCCAGGTGATCCAGGGCACCCCGATCATGGATCCCGAGAACCCCGACAAGGAGCTGATCGGCGTGATGCCCCCCAAGGGACATCTCAAGCCCGATGCGGTCGATGCCTTCGTCCGCTGGATCATGGCTGGCATGCCAGAGACCGCGGAGGAGGCGGCGCAGCTGTTCGTTGCTCCAACGGAGCCGCCGATTTCGGGACCTGCCGTAACACCAACCCCATAACCGGGAATACAGAGAGCCGCCGTGATAGGCGGCTTTCTTATTAAGTCGAGGATTAGAACATTCTGTAGAGTGTAAAGAAAAACCATTTCATCGTATCATGTACGAAGACCAACTTTAGGAGAAGAGAGATGAAACGATTTTCCGTGTTTTTCATCGTTGTGCTCGTCCTGTTATTCGCCGCGGCTTGCGGCAGTCCGGCGCCGGCACAGACCCAGGAGGCTGCTTCCCCTGCAGCAACCCAGCCACCCGCTACGTCTGCCGCAACCGAGGCGCCGTCGACCGGCGGTACAGAAGTCGATGTGACCCTGGCAGATAACACCATCGATGCTTCCCTGACGGCCTTCCAGGTCGGTGTGCCTTACACGTTTGTGATCACTAACACAGGGCGTCACGCTCACAACTTCAATATCAGCCCGCCCGTTTCGGTGGCGGGCAGCTTGCAGCAGGCTCTGGACAGCGCCCTGTTAGCCGTTCCGCAGGAACAGCTGGGTCCCGGCGAGACGGCGACCGTGGAATTCACCTTCCCGGCGAGCGCGGCGGGACAACTGCTGGAATTTTCCTGCCTCATCCGCCAGCACTACGAGGATGGGATGAAGGTGGATATCACGGTAACGCAGTAAGCGGATCAGAAAGAAGCTCACCCATCGAAGGTGACCTTCTTTTGCATCTCGAACAGCAGGAAATGTAATCCATGTGCGTGATGATCTTCTCACCGAGCCTCGAGCACTTCACACCGTCCTGGTGAATGGAGTACACTCGCAATAACCTCACCCACGTCCTTCAGTAATAAGACCTTGCTCTTATGGATAACTATAAAATCATCCTGGACTTCACCACCATTTCTAGAGCCTTGAAGACCTTTTCGTTTCCAGATGTGGACCGTGTTGTAGGGATTGCTACCGGAGGAACGGTCCCTGCCAGCCTGGTCGCGTATCAGCTGGACCGGCCAATGAGCCTGATCGAGATCAACTATCGCGCACCCGACAATTCGCCGCGTTATCCGGAGCCCGTCCTCGTTTCCTGGCAGCCCCTTCCTGTGGCAGGACAGCGGATTCTGCTGGTGGACGAAGTGGCGGTCAGTGGGAAAACCATGAGTTTTGCAAAAACATTTCTCAAGGACCATGAGGTG
>DAITPI010000009.1:0-24211 GCA_036833655.1 Anaerolineales bacterium
GGTCCTCCTGATGCTGGCATAGACGAGCGGGTTGCTTATCTGGCGCGATAGAGCGCCTCCGTTTCCGAAGCAAGAAAGTGGAGCCTTACGCATGCGTAAGGCTCCACTTTCTTGCTTTAGACTTTCCAACCTTCTACTCTTTGAACTTCCAGTTCTGCACGTCCCAGGTCATGCTGCCCCAGGTGCTGACCGTGTAGCCTTCGAGCTTCGAGCTGAACCCGTAGCCATCCTGGAAGAGATAGATGTGATCCTGCACCACGTCCTGCTGGATCAGCCTGGCAAGCTCACAATAGGCATCCCGCCGCTCGGCCTGGTCGAATGTGCTGCCTGCAGCCCGGATCGCTTCATCGGCCTGCGGATTGACCCAGCGGAAGTAATTGCCGCCGTCGGGATTTTCCTGGCTGGGAATATTGGTGGAGAGATACGAGCTTTCCACATCTCCCTGCGGCTCCAGATAATAGCCGCGGTCGAAGATCAACATGTCGTAATCGCCGGTCATGCGCGGGGAGCCATCCGCAAACGAGCCGAAGATGATGGAGAAGTCATAGTTCTGGATGTTGGCTTCGATGCCGACTGCTTTGAGATTTTCGACGATGAACTGTTCCGTGCGCTCGAGGGGCTCGAAGGCCGTGTAACCCTGCAGCTCGAGCGAAAGGCGCGTGCCATCTGCCGCGTACTTGGCGCCGTCTGCCACACGGATGCCGTCGGGTCCCTCCACCCAGCCGGCTTCCGTGAGCAGCTGCTTCGCCTTTTCGACATCGTAGTTATACATGCGTGGGATTTCGCACTTGTACCAGCCATAGGCAAACGGATTGGTCGACGGCGAGACCTGTGCGTTCATGACATCGTTGATCAGGGTGTCGTAATCGATGGCATGCGAGATCGCCTGCCGCACGCGGATATCGCCCAGGATGGGATGCGGCTCCGACGCCGAGGGATCGCTGTCCCCTGGCTTGCTCAGGTTGAAGTCGATTGCCACATTCCAGATGCCTGGCACCAGTACTTGCTCGGCTGTGCCTGCCATGACCGTGTCATAATCCACTTTGTCCTCGCCGGGCCACAGATGAACGTGCGCCTCGCCCTGTTTCATCAGGGCGGTCTGGCTGGCGGGCTCGGGGACGATGCGGAAGACAAGCTTATCGAGATGCGGTTTGCCCTCCTCATAGTAGTTTGGATTGCGCTCCATCGTAATACTTTCGCCGCTGCGCCATTCGGTTACCATGAATGGACCCGCCGACACCGGTTTCATGTTCCATGCCCAGGTCATCATCTCCTCCGGTTTGCCGGTGGCATGCCGAGGCAGTAAGCCAGCAGAGAACTGACCAAGATAACCCACAAAGGGCTGGCTGTAATGCGCCACTGCAGTGACATCGTCGGGTGTATCGATGCTCTCGATCAGGTCGAATCCGGCAGTGGCATTGAAGGCGCCGCTATCCGGGTTGGAGAGGACTTCCCACGTGTATTTGATATCGTCCGAGGTGAGGGGTTGGCCATCCGACCATTTCAGAGCGGGCCGAAGCTTCCAGGTGACAGTCTTATTTTCGTCGGAGAGCGTTGGCAGTTCTGCTGCAAGACGAGGGGTGTACTCGCCCTTCTCGTTTGGAGTGGTCAACCCGATCACGGTGGCATCAGAGACTTGCGTGACGATCGCCGCGTCTGCCAGGTATCGGTTGAGTCCCGCCGGCTCTTCGGGGATGATCAGGACGGCCGTCCCGCCGCCTCCGCTATTTCCTGCGCCTCCCGGGGCAGGCACCTGGCCACAGGCACTGACCAGCAGCCCGAGCAGGATCAGCATTGTAAACAGTTTGAACCTCATTCTCTCTTCTCCTTTTAATTTTGGAGTCGGGGAGCTTGCTCGCAAATCTGCCGGCAAGCTGGCGGACTCCATATCATTTGTCCGCATGGATCACATACGGGTCGAATGCGTCTCTTAGTCCATCGCCGATAAAGTTGATCGCCATCACTGTAATAAAGATCATGAGACCGGGGAAGACTGCCAGCCAGGGGGCGCGATAGACGTGGATCTGGGCGCTTTCCAGAATATTGCCCCAGCTCGGGGTGGGGGGCTGGACGCCGAAGCCGAGATAGCTCAAGCCTGACTCCGTGATGATCGCGTATGCCATCTCCAGCGTCGCGCTGACCAGCAACGGACCGATGCTGTTGGGCAGGATTCGCCGAAAGATGAGGCGGGTATCGCTGGCACCCAGAGCGCGCGAGGCGGTGACAAATTCTTTTTCGCGAAGCACCAGGAACAGCCCGCGTGCCATGCGGGCGGGGAGCATCCAGGCAAAAGCGCTGATGGCGATGATCACGGTCCAGACGCTGTTGCGGAACTCTGCCAGGCCGGGCAGCTCGCGCAGGAGGGCGCTGAACAGGATCAGGACGAACACCACCGGCAGGATCAGGAAGGTATCGGTAATGCGCATAAGCAAATTGTCGATCCAGCCGCCATAATAGCCCGATAGAGCACCGATAACGATCCCAATTGCCAGCGAAAACAACGTGGAAAAGATGCCTACGGCAAGGGATATGCGCCCGCCGTAGAGGATGCGTGTAAACACATCGCGCCCAAGCTCGTCCGTGCCGAACCAGTGCTCGGCGGATGGCCTGGCAAACTCATTTTTCGGGTCCTGCTCGGTCGCCGAATAGCCGCTCAACGGCGCAGCCGTGACCAGCACGACCATCAGGAGCAGCGCAAAAGCGGAGAGGAGCGCCAGGCGGTGTCGCCGGAAACGACGCCAGATCAGCGCGCTCAGACTTTCGGACCGCGTCGCCAGGACCGGCTCGAGGCGCAGGACGGCATCAGTCATAGCGAATCCTGGGGTCGAGAAACCCATAGACGATATCCGCGATCAGGTTGAAGAGCAGGGTCAGGGCCGCGTAGATCATCATCACCGCCAGAAGGATGGGGTAATCGCGGCCCTTTGCCGCGTCCCAGAAGAGACGGCCCATCCCGGGCCAGGCAAAGATGGTCTCGATGAAAACCGCCCCGCCGAAGACCGTCGGCAGATCCAGAGCGATCAATGTCACCAGAGGCAAGAGGGCATTGCGCAAAGCATGCCGGAAGTGCACCATCCGCAACGACAGGCCCTTGGCGCGGGCAGTACGGATGTAATCTTCGTTCAGAGTGTCGCGCATCGAGGAGCGCAGGAAGCGCGAATACCAGGCAATCCAGCTGAAGCTCATGGCAGCGATGGGGAGGACCAGGTGCCACAGTAGATCGAGCAGGTCGCCCTCTTTGCCCACGGTATACATGCCCCCGGCCGGGAACAGGGGACCCTCGCCAAAGGGGTTCTGTATGTTGAGATAAAAAATGACGATCAGGATCAACCCCAGCCAGTAGACCGGCACACTTTGCCCCGCAAAGCTCAGGGTGGTGATGACGTTGTCAAATGCCGAATAGGGTCGGATTGCCGAGTAGACCCCGATTGGGATCGCAAAGAGCAGCATGACCACGAAGCCCACACCGAACAGGACCAACGTCGCGGGAACGCGCTCCCAGATCATCTCCGCTACCGGGCGCCGGAACTTGATGGAATAACCCCAGTCCCCCTCGAGCACGAACGCTTTGATCCATTTCACGTATTGGACAGGCAGGGGCTGATCGAGTCCCAGGCGGAGGCGCAGGGCGGCAAGCTGTTCGGGAGTCACATTTGGGTTGCGCTCCGCCTGCGCCAGTGGTCCCCCCGGCATGAGGCGCACCACTCCGAAGAGGAATACGCTCAGCAGAAACATGATGGGGATGGCTTGCAGTACGCGACGGACGATGTAGGTGGTCATCTCAAGCAGACCCTAAAGGTTTGCCTCGTACAATCCTGTCTGCCTTCTCAAGGATCCGTTTCGTTCCAATCAGGTTTCGTGGTGGGCAAGAAACCTTTAGGGTCTCGGTCATTCGAAAACAATCCTTCCATCCACCATGGTCATCACGACGTGCGCAGTTCTGATCTCTTCCGCAGGCAAGGCGAACAAATCGTGCGAGAACAGGACCAGATCCGCCAGATAACCTTCCTTGATCTGTCCCTTTTGATGTTCCATAAACTCGGTATAGGCTGCATCGCGGGTATAACCGACGATGCACTCTTGCAGCGTGAGGCGCTGGTCCGGGTCGTCGGGCGCCCACTTCTGGCGGTTCAGCGCAACATAGATATTGATCAACGGATCGAACGGCGCCACGGTCCAGTCGCTGCCGAGGGCCAGGTGCGCGCCGGCGTTCTTGAGGTCCCGCCACGGGAAGGAAATGGGCCAGCGCTGTGGACCCGTGCGCTTCGTCCAGACCATATCTTCTTCCAGGCTGAAAGGGGCATGACTGGTCTGCATCGAAGCGATCACCCCCAGCTCCCGGAAGCGCGGCATATCTGCGGGCTGGCAGACCTCGATATGCTCCACGCGGTGGCGACTGTCCCGTTTGCCGTTGAGCCTCTGCACGGCTTCATAGCCGTCCAGCGCCTGTCGCACAGCTCCATCTCCACAACAATGGACCGCGACCTGCAAGCCCATCCTGTCGCACAGGGCTGCCATACGTGTGAAATGCTCCAGCGAAAAGATCGGCTCGACCTTGACGTCGGGCTCATCCGCATAGGGATCGACATTGAAGGCTGTATAGGATTCCCATACGCCATCCATGAAGAATTTCGCCGCGCCGCCACGAACGTAATCCATGCGGACCTTAGCCATCTCAACGGCTTCGCTCAGCATCTCTTCGGTTGTCTCCGGCTTGACGTGGTACGGCACGTAGACACGCAAGCTCATCTCACCGGTGTCTTCCAGGGCTGCATACGCCATAAGCTCGTCCATATCGCCGTTCATGTTATGGACGCTGGTGATGCCGGTCTTGTTGAATTCCTGGATGGCGAGCTTAAGCAGCTCGCGCTTGCGATGGGCATCGGGCTTCGGCACCAGGTCCATGACCGTACTCATGGCATCGCCCTCGCGCAGCTCGCCGGTAGCAAGCCCGCTCTCGTCCCTGACGATGATACCGTTGACCAACTCGCGCCCGTCGTCATGCAGAATGCTTGCCAGCTCGAGTGCGCGCGTGTTCGCCCAACCGGTGTGTCCATCGAAGGCGCCGATGTAAACCGGGCGATCTGCCAGGATCTCGTCGAGCTCATGGCGGGTAGAGACGATCCCATACCTGATGCCGCGGCCTACGACCCAGGCATCGGTCTTGTTCTTGGCGGCAAAATCCAACAGGATTTTCTTCAGGTCATCCTTTGTGCGTACTTCCTGGAGCTGGGCATTCCCCATCCAGATCGATCCCCAGAGCAGGTGCACATGCGAGTCGATGAAGCCTGGCGTGAGCGTCTGCCCCTGCCCATCGATGACACGGGTCTTCTCGCTCCTGTACTTTGCTGCGCCCTGTCGATCTCCCACATAGATGATGCGGTTGCCTTTCACGGCAAGAGCTTCTGCATGTGGATTCGCTGGATCGCTGGTGAATATCTTTGCGTTCTCGATTATGAAATGCGCGGAGGTGGACATTGTTTCTCCTCGGGGTGGTTGGCATTGAATATACATAAATTGGGAGTGCACGTCAATGAATCGAGTATGCCACTTGGCGCGCATTCAATGGTACATTTGGGGCCAGGAGGCTGCATGTCAATCGCGATTCTCTGGAGTCTGTGCGGTTATTTCCTCGGCGCGATTCCGTTCGCCTATCTCCTGGGCAAGCTTGTTGCGAAACAGGATATTCGGGAGGTAGGCGATGGTAATCCCGGCGGCACAAATATGTGGAAGGCGGGCGGCTGGAAGATCGGTTTGATCGCGATCCTGCTCGATATTTTCAAGGGATATCTACCCGTTGCGTTGGCGCGTTATTTTGGAATCTCGGGCTGGTCGCTCATCCCTGTCTGTCTGGCGCCGATCCTGGGACATGCCACGATGCCCTTCTTGCGCTTCCGGGGCGGGAAGGCGCTGGGCGCCACAGGCGGTGTGTGGGTTGGCATTCTGGGCCTTAACGCTTTCTTGATCTACGGCGCAACCGCGCTGCTGCTGGGTATCCTGGCAGAGCATGCCTGGGCGGCTGTGCTCGGGGTGTGCTTATTCCTGTTATGGGCGATCTTTGTCGAAGGTGAGCTATGGATGGTCCTCTTCGGCGTTCTCAATGTCCTCCTGATCGCCTGGACTCATCGGCATGATCTTAGATGGCCTCCGCAGGTGCGCCGATCGCTTTTCCATCGCCTTCGACGGAGAACAGGATGATCCTCGGGTATTACTGGCAAATTTATCCTCAAACCATCGTACTCTTCCTGCTCGTTATTTCCATCATTGTCCTGCTCAACTATTTCACGATCCCTCGCCTGGGGGAGTTTCCAGTCGCCCGGGAGTGGCCCCGGGTGTCTGTCCTCATCCCTGCCCGGGACGAGGAGGAAAACATCGGTCCGTGTGTCGAGTCTTTGCTGGGCCAGGAATATCCCCATTTTGAGATCCTGGTGCTGGATGATCACTCCACCGACCGCACGCGCACCATCCTCGAGCAGATGGCGCAAGATGACTCACGTCTGCATGTGCTCTCGGGCGAATCGCTGCCATCAGGCTGGCTCGGGAAGCACTGGGCAAATCACCAGCTCGCCCAGCGGGCAACCGGTGATCTCTTGTTGTTTACCGATGCCGATACAAGGCACAAGCCAGATACCCTCAGCGATGCAGTCTCTGCCCTGATTGCTCAGCGCCTGGACCTGCTCACTGCCTTTCCGCGTGAGGAAATGCTGACCTGGGGCGAGCGGCTCACCGTTCCCATCCTGGCGTTCAGCATTTTTTGTTTCTTTCCCATGCTGCTGGCAACGAAGCTGCGGATACCAGCCGTTACTGTCACGATCGGACAATTCATGCTCTTCCGCCGCCAGGCGTTCGATGCGATTGGAGGCTACAAGTCGGTGCGCGGCGATGTGGTGGACGACGTCGTGCTCGGTCGGCGCATGGTGGCAATGGGATTTACCTGGCAGCTCATGGATGGCACGCGCCACATTTCCTGCCGGATGTACCGGGACTTTTCGAGCGCCTGGGAGGGGTTTACAAAGAATCTCTTTGCGCTGTTCGACTATCGTATTGTGTTCTATAGCATTGGCTGGCTCTGGATTGGCGTGTCCTTCCTCCTCCCACCTCTGGTCCTGGCCTTTCCATCGTTGGGCAGACTCTGGAACGTCCCAATGGAACTGGCCCTCATCGCCGTTTCGCAGGCGCTGCTGATTTTTGCAATTGCTTATCACCGCTTCCGGTTTCCGATGTCTCTGGTTCTCCTCTATCCCTTGAATATGTTGATGTTCATCCTGCTCGCCGTGCGCTCTCTGCTCCATACCGTGCTGGGTTATAGCTCCTGGAAGGGTCGCGAGCTGCCACCGCCGACCCTGCGATTCTGATGCCCCTGTTGCCAGTTATAATCTGACCGCATGAAAACGCAGATCATCACGCTCGAATCACACGACGACCTCATCTCGGTGCGGGACCGGATGTCGTGGGCAAAGACGCCGCGCATCCTGCTGGTGTGGCCTAAATACGAGAAGGTCGCCCTGCGCCAGGTGGATTTGAAGGTTTTGCAGAGACATGCCCTCGCCCTGGGCGCGCAACTGGGACTGGTAACCCGGAGGCGACGTGTGCGCCAGGATGCAGAAGAGCTGCGTATCCCGGTCTTTGAGTCGACAGGTCAGGCGCAGCGAGTCGCCTGGCCCAAGCCCCGGCGCAGGAGGTGGCCGCGCCGCGCGCCGCGCAAAGATCTGCGTGAGAAACAGGAGCAAGCCCTGGCAGGGCGGGAGGCGGCGTGGCGCCTCCATCCCGCGGTGCGGGTCGGAGCGTTCCTGCTCGGGGTAGCTTCGGTGCTGGTGCTCGTGGCGTTATTCATCCCGCGCGCCGAGATCCGTGTGCATCCCCAGTCAAAGGTCCAGAGCGTCGTCCTGCCAGTGACTGCCAGCCCGTCCGTGCAATCGGTCTTTATCACCGGCAGTATTCCGAGGCGTGAGAAGCGCGTGATTGTGGAGGGCACACAGACTACTCCTGTGACGGGCGAGGGCGTGACCCCACAGTCGAAAGCGAAGGGGAATGTGATCTTTCGGAACCTGACACAACAGGCTGTGACGGTGCCGGAGGGGACGGTTGTGCGCACGGCTGACAATATCCGCTTTGTGACGACGCAGGCGAGCGAAGTAGAGGCTGGCGTTGGCGAGATGCTTGGGTTGCCTGTCGAAGCTGTGGAAGGCGGTCTCTCAGGTAACGTCGGGGCCGAGACTATTACCATCGTCGAAGGCCGGCTGGGTCTTTCGCTGACGGTGACCAACCCCGAAGCGCTGAGAGGCGGCCGGGAGACGCCGTCCGTCCAGGCGAGCGACCGCGACCGCCAGAGAGTCAAAGATCAACTGTCGCGGGATCTGGAAAGCCAGGCGCGTCTCCAGCTCGCCGACGAGATGGACCGAGGGGATGTCCTTTTCGGGGATACGCTCGCGGTCTCGCAGGTTCTCTCCGAGACCTACGATCCACCAGCAGGCGCCGCGGGGACGAAGTTGACCCTGTCCATGCAGGTCGAATTCTCGGCGGAGTACGCCTCCGCTGCAGATCTTGAGCAGCTCGCGTCGCTGGCGCTGAATGCCTCCCTGCCTTCTGGCTTTGTCCCCGCCTCCGCGGCGCTGACCGTAGAGCCGGTGACGAACCCAGCGGAGGGCGAAGATGGCTCCCTGCGCTGGACTGTCCGCGCAGAACGGCAGATTTTCCGGCAGATCAGCGATGCGCAAATTACGCAGATGATCCAGGGGCTGGGGGCAGATCGGGCGCGGTCCTTGCTGACCAGGGACCTTCCCCTGCAGGATCCTCCAGAGATCCAGCTTACACCTTCCTGGTGGCCGTGGCTACCGATCGTCCCATTCCGCATAGCTGTGGTCACGGACCAGGGATGATGAATGAGAATCTTAGCCGTTGATCATGGCGAGAAGCATATCGGGCTGGCGATCAGCGATCCGACAGCGACGATTGCCAGCTCGCTGAAAGTGATCGATCACATCTCGCGTCTGATGGATGCGGCGCAGGTCGCCAGCCTGGCATCTGAGAACGATGTCGCCCTGATTGTCGTCGGGCAATCCTTCGATGAGGAAGGCAAGCCCAACCTCGCCGGACGCCGCGCCGCGAAGTTCGCCGAGGCGTTGAAGGGGCAGACACAGATCCCTGTTGTCCTGTGGGATGAGTCGTTCAGCACACAGGATGCGCGCATGACGCGGATCGAAATGGGCGTCTCGCGCAAAAAGCGCCGCGGTCACATGGACGAGCTGGCTGCCGTCATGATCCTGAAGTCCTATCTCGAAGCGCACCGGCCGCTGGCCGAATGAACTGGCTGTGCACGTACCGCTTCACTGCTTTCTAGTCACTCCAATTTGTAAACTGAGATTATGCGCAAACTCATCGCTCTGCTCATAGCACTTTTTCTGTGTGTAGCTGTCTTACTGGTCTCCCTCCTCTACCTGCCCGTCCGGGCTGCCCGGATATACGGCACGCCGGCTCCATCCCTTTCGATCATGGAGCGTATCCAGTACTCGGCAGTTCTGCTCTGGTACGATGGCCTTCTGACCCAGCCGCTGGACCCCAGCGGTGCCAGGCAGACATTTACGATCGAGGTCGGGGAATCGGTGGATTCCGTTGCCAGCCATCTGCAGGGCGTAGGGCTCATTCGGGATGCAGAGGCGTTCCGCTCCTACCTCGTCTATTCCGGGCTCGATACCTCCATCCAGGCGGGCGATTATGAATTGAGCACCGCCATGTCTGCGATGGATATCGCCCATGAGCTCCAGGATGCCACGCCAGAAGAGGTGACTTTTGTGGTGCTGCCGGGCTGGCGTATCGAGGAGGTTGCCGAGGCGCTTCCGACCTCCGGCCTGACGATCACGTACGATGAGTTTCTCAACGCTGCAAAAAGCCCGCCCGCGGAGTTCGATTTTCTGTCCGGGGCAAGCTCGGTCGAAGGATTCCTGTTTCCCGACTCGTATATCTTCTCCCGCACTATCTCTTCCGCGGACGAGATGATCTACGAGATGGTCCGCAACTTTGCCGCGCACCTCACGCGCGACCTGACGAAAGGCTTCGAGCGCCAGGGGCTGACCGTCTACCAGGGAGTCGTCCTGGCTTCCATGGTGGAGCGCGAGGCGGTGAAGGACGAGGAACAGGCGCGGATCGCTTCCGTGTATTTGAACCGTTTCAAGATCGGGATGAAGCTGGATGCAGACCCAACGGTCCAGTATGCCATTGGCTATAACTTCCTGCAACAGACCTGGTGGACCAATCCCTTGAGCCTGCTGGATCTGCAGGTTAATTCCGTGTATAACACCTACATCTACGAAGGCTTGCCACCGACTCCAATCGCCAGTCCGAGCCTGGGAGCGCTGCGGGGGGTCGCTTTTCCCGAGGAGACTAGCTACATCTATTTTCGGGCGAAATGCGATGGCTCGGGATTCCACGAGTTTTCCGAGACATTCGACGAGCATCTGCAGAATGCCTGTCCCTGAGATGCAGTTCATCCCTGGAGCAGCCGTCCCCGGCCCAGATCGTTACCTCTCACCGCCGGGAAGGGCGTTGAGAGCAAAGCGGACAAATGACCTTTCCCATCCTCGAATTTGACTCAACGCCTCAGGCGTTCATCGAGCCGTCGAAGATCATCCGGAGGCGTGACTTGCCGGAGCACTGCGTGATCTCCTTTTTCAAGGAAGTGATCGAGAAGGTCATCGCGGAGCATAATGCAAAAGTGGTGGTGGAGAACAGGTGGGAAGATGGACCGCACTCGATCTACGAGATCTCGTACCACGGGCAGCGCCTGGCATTTTTTCACCCCGGCGTGGGCGCGCCCATCGCAGCGGGCCTGCTCGAAGAAGCGATTGCCTTCGGCTGCCGGAAATTCATTGCATGCGGTGGCTGTGGCGTCCTGGAGCCGGAAATCGCCGTCGGTCACTTGATTGTGGTATCCGGCGCTGTTCGAGATGAGGGCGTGTCCTATCACTATCTTCCGCCGGGCCGGGAAGTGATTGCCGATGAGCGCGGTGTAAATGCCCTGGTGAACAGGCTGAACGAGCGCGGGATTCCGTATCGCGTGGGAAAAACCTGGACCACCGATGCACCCTACCGGGAAACGGTGAAGAAAATCGCCCGCCGCAAGGAGGAGGGCTGCCTGGTGGTCGAGATGGAAAGCGCGGCGTTGATTGCTGTGGCTCGATTCCGCGGCGCCGTTTTTGGCCAGGCTTTATATGGCGGCGACGATTTGAGTGGCACGGAATGGGATCACCGCGAATGGCAGAGGCGCAGTGACATCCGCGAGAGCCTGTTCTGGCTTTGCGCGGATGCCTGCCTGACGTTGTGAGTCTGCCGCGGGTGGAAAACGGACTAATAGGGGATACGTGTTTCCGGAGGACCCAGATCGGTGTGCACGTGCCTGCTCGCCAGCAATGTAGCAAAGACGACCATTGCCAGGCCGAGCACGCCCAGGATGAGTCCTTGAACGATCACGGGGACTAACATCTGCCGGGCGACGGCAGTGGCGGTTTCCGCGATCAGGGAGGCAAACGCAGGCGGGATCAGGAAGGAGCCCTGGGTTCGGATCAGGATTTGCAAGATCCCACCGACCACCGGCGACCCAAACAGGCCGATCAGCGCGCTCATGCCACCAACTGCCATCAGGGGCCAGCCCCACCAGTTGAGCAAATCCACGAGGGTCCGCACCGCGAAGATCGCAACCGCCAGGAGAAAGAGCAGGGGAATGAACGGCGACAACCGGATAAAGGAGCGCGCAGTATTCAATCTAGCGCGTGGGTCCACGACTGTGCCGCTCATCGCGGGCGAGATCAGTGTCAGCTCGTCCGGAAATAACCCTGCCATCGACTGAACCTGGGTCTGAATAAATGGCATCATCAGCCCAATGGCTTCCGCCGGCGGGTTACAGAGGACGATCTGTCCACCAAACAAGCCCATTGCCATCTGGGTCAGCTGCTCGGTCGTGCATGCCGGTTGGCGAGCCAGGATCTGCAGGACGAGCTGCGTCCCGGAATCGCCAGCCAGCTGAACCTTCACTGGCGCCAGGGAAATTGCAACGGCATCGTTCCTGCCATTCAAATAGTCAAAAATAGCATCGAGCGTTTGGTCTGCCATCGCCCGCAGCTCCTGCGGGGGCAGCAGCAAAACGATGTTGTTCTGCCAGTCCTCCACCGTGAGTGTCTGGAGGAAAGGAAGCGCCCCTCCAGCCTGCGCAACGTACGTTGACAGGGTGGTCGCCAGAATGCCGGGCATTCGCTCGTACAGCCTCTGGTTTTCGAATGCCTGTTTGTACGTGGCGGAGGAAAATGCCTGTGCCTCGATATTGAAGACGAGCAGAACCAGTACAGCGCTAATGACGAAAAGAACGGCGCAAATCGCCGCAAACATCTGTCCGAAAGTCCGCACGGTTAGCCCCCACTCAAACGGGTCTTTGTGCTGCGGACGATGTCGATGTAATCTTCGGTCACCGGCTCACCTGCTGCAGCGCCCAGCACAGAGAGTAATTCACTTGCCAGTTGTGCCTTGCGCTCGGCGTCCTTGCGGCTCCAGGTGCGGCTCTTGATCTCCAGGAAGCAGCCCAGTTTCGGTTCCTTCATGTCGTCCAGGTTGACAAAGAATTCCGTATCCTTGTACATGATAAGCCAGCGCAGGCGATCCTTTTCGATCGCGATCTCCGATTTTGGCTTGAAGTATTCCCGGTAAAAACGTAGCGACTGTGAAGCAGGCGCAATATAGCGACTTCGTGAAAGCAGCACCTGCTCCTCGAACGTGCCCTCCCGCTTCTGGCCGATCAGCGTCAGGCGGGCGCGCACGTTGCTCACATTGCCCTTGTGGTCTTCGATAAAGTCATCTTCCCGGTAGCGCAGGCGTCCCTGAGAAGGATCATCGAAGAAGAAGTAGGCATCGTGCTCGCGGTAATGCCGCTTGCGGATGACGTCGATCTCGGGACGGTTCAACGCCTCGACGATTGGGTCGAGCTCCGCGACCTTGATCTTGACCTGCACCTCGAACGATTCCTGTTCCAGCGACCCGCCCAGTGCGATCAGCTTGGAGAGCACCGATTGCTCACGCTCGATCAGGAACGCGTCGATCCTCGTTGCGACCTCCGCTGCCTGGGCAAGCAATTCCTCCTCATTCAGAGTTAGTAGCTGATGAGCGCGCATCAGCCATTTGCCATTGACCATCACATCGCTGACGTCGGTCGATTTGCCCGCGTAGACGAGCTGGGCATAGGCATTGTCCGCCGAGCGCTTGAAGGAGGGGGAATTATGTACCGGTGAGACATCCACCAGGATCAGGTCGGCGCGTTTGCCCGCCTCGAGAGATCCGGTCAGATGTCCGATATGCAGAGCCTGTGCGCCAAGTCGCGTCGCCATCAGCAAGGCCCAGGGCGCGGGCAGCGAAGTTGGGTCGTTGGTCACGGCCTTGGCGACGAAGGCGGCGAGGCGGACCTCCTCGAACATATCCAGGTCATTATTGGAGGCGGGCCCGTCTGTACCGATACCCACGTTGAGCCCGGTCTCGAGCATCTTCACCACCGGCGCAAAGCCAGATGCCAGCTTGAGGTTGGAGGACGGATTGTGGGCGATGCCTGCGTGGGCGTGCATCATGGTGCGGATTTCGCCGGCATCCACATGGACGCAGTGCGCAGCGATGACCTTTGCCTCGAACAGTCCCTGCTTCTTCACGTAGGGAATGACAGGAATGCCATGCTCGTTGCGCATATTCTCCACCTCGAAGGCGGTCTCGGCGAGGTGGGTGTGGAGCGGCACATCGAGCTCTTTGGCGAGCTCGGCCGTGGCGCGCAGGATTTCGGCGGTGCAGGTATACGGCGCATGCGGAGAGACAGCAGGAACGATCAACGGGTGGTGCTTCCAGCGCTGGATGAAGTCACGCGCCATCTGGAGCGAGTCTTCATACGAGGCGGCGTCGGGAGCAGGGAACTTCATCACAGTCTGCCCGCAGACGGCGCGCATCCCCGCATCAGCGGCCGCTCTGGCAACATCCTCCTCGAAATAATACATGTCGTTGAACGTGGTCACCCCGCTGCGGATCTGCTCGGCGCAAGCCAGCAATGTTCCCAGGCGCACAAAATCCGGTTTCACAAACTCGCGCTCGACCGGCATCATATAGCCCATCAGCCAGACGTCCAGGCGCAGATCGTCGGCAAGCCCGCGCAAGAGAGTCATCGGCACATGGGTATGCGCGTTGATGAGTCCGGGCATCAGGATCTTGCCCTGGCAATCGATTAGCTCTGCGCCGGAATATTCCCGCTTGATCTCTTCTTCGTGCCCGACTGCAACGATACTGTCGCCCTTCACGGCGACGGCGCCAGGCACGTACTGGGTAAAATTCTCATCCATGGTCAGGACGAGAGCATTGACCAGAAGTGTATCTACCCGTGTCATTCATGCTCCTACCGCTTGTCTCAGAGACAAGCTAACGTTTTGCAGGTTGAGATTATTATTCAAGACTCTTCCCATTATGCGGTACTTCCTTGTTTTGAAACAGGCGGCTTGTCGCGCCGCCTGTTCTCATAATTTCTTACCATCAGTCTAGAACTATCTTTCTATGATCTTGCGGGTTTCTTGGAGAAAAAAGGCAGCCTTTTCAATTGCCTGCGATGAATCCTGTGATATATAAACTTGACCTGGGGTTAGGTCTGGAAGGCCATTTGGATAGCGCGTTGGAATATAGAACTTATCCAGGTGGGCGGCAGATTCAACCCAAACGTCGATATCTTGAAGTATGTCTTGCTGCGGGAACTGCATCACAAGCTTTTGAATGGAATGTCCCCAGGGATCCCCATCAATCCACAGCCAGAGGGCCTTCATCGCTTTTTCTGCGCTTTGTTGAGCCAGAAAGCATGCGTGAGAAAATTTACTGCCCTCGTGAAGCGAGCGGGCTACGTCCAGATCTTCCTGCGCAGTAAGCCACCAGCGTTTTGCTTCATACTGCGATTTACTTTGACTCATACAATACTTTTCCTTCCGCCAAAGCCTGCCGGATGAAATGCCGCTCGGAGATTTGTGCCAGCTCTTCAGGCGTGTAAATGAGTAAATCCACGTCCCACTCTGGCAGAGCTTTCCCAATGGATGCGAGAATTCCCTGGTACCGGTCCAGGAACCTGAGCTCCGTCTGTTTAATGATAATAATATCAATATCGCTATGCCGCGATCCATCATTCCGTGCGAGCGAGCCAAAAAGTATTGCTTTCTGGACCTGATATTCCTGGAAAAGTGGGCCAAGCTTCTTCTTCAAGACATCGATTTCCATCGTTCGGTGTTCCTGAAATGATTATAGCATGTGCGATTTCGAAATCTATAGAAAACCAGATGATACCCCTCGGATAGCAGCGCAACTTTGAAGATAGTTCTTCGCCTGGAAGTCTTGCGAGATGGAATTAGGGCGCAAAACTAAGAAACACGCTCAATATCTCCAGATTTTGGTCAAAATCGGTGTCGAAATGATTGGTCAGCTCGAGGTCGACGGCGGCGATGCCAGCCGATACCGCATAGTCAGCAAGCGTACCTGAGTACGCGCAGCCTGTGTCCAGGGGTGGGAAGGGGTACGAGCTGACCTCCGCAACCGCCTGCGCCAGACGGGTTGAGTCTTCGTCCCAGGGGAGCCCGCCGGGGAAGACGCCCAGAGCCGCGCTGTGATAGCTGATCAGCGCCCGGAGCTTTTGGCTGTTGATGAAATCCATCAGTGCCTGGGTTTCCGGCTCTGAGCCCGGCTGCGGGCCTGCGGAGGAAGGCAAAGCGTTCCAGCAGCCGCTCCGGTCCCAATCCTGTTTCCAGTTCACCGGGAAGTTGCGGTTGAGATCGACGCCGTTGTGGTTGAGACGTCCATATTTGTTGTGGGCGCGTCCCTCGCCATCCGGGTTCAGGTTGGGCAGAATGTACACCGTGATGTTGTCTGGCACCTCGTCCGGGTACTGGTTCAGATACACGATCAGCTGATTCGCCAGTGTCACTGTGTTCCACTCATCCCCACCGTGGATGCCCGCCACGATCATGCGTTCATCGGCTCCCGTCCCGAAGGTGTATACCTCGAGCGGCCTGCCCTCCACAGAAAAGCCAATTGTCCTTGGTTGCTGGTCGTAGAGCAGAGCCAGCGGCGTCGTTGTCGGGCTGGCTGCATGTCTCACGGGCGTCACGGTCGGTGTGGCTGTGCGGGAAGCCAGGGCAGGCGTCTCGGTCTGCACTCGTGGTATGCCTGTCGGCTCGAGGGCGATCAGATGAGGCAACCTCTCTTGCACAGTAGGAGCGACCACCTGCCCCGTAAAGCTTCCCAGGCTCCGCGAAAAACCGAAGAGGATAGACATCATCCCTCCGCCCATGAGGATGCCCGCAAGGAAGAGGACGATATGCTTGTTTTTCAAGGCTGGAAATTCAGGAAAACCTTCAGTGCCTTGAGATTTTCCTTGAAATCGGTATTCCGGTGATCGCTCAGCTCCATATCCACCGCAGCCCCGACCTCATTCTCCACTGCCCAGTCGGCGAGAGTACCGGTGTATTCGCAGCCTGTGTCCACGGGCGGGTACGGATAGCCCGTGGCTTTGGCAAGCGCCTTTGCCAGTCGCTTGGATGGCTCCTCCCAGGGTACACCGCCGGGAAAGATCCCCAGAGCCGCGCTGTGATAACTGATGATGGCGTCGATCCGCCGGCTACGGATGAAGCTCATCACCGAGCGAGTTTCGGGCTCCGAGCCGCCATACCGCCCGCCCGTGGTGGGACGATAGATCCAGCAGCCGTCGCGATCCCAATCGTCGGTCCAGTTGTCGCTGGGGAAGTTGCGGTTGAGATCCACGCCATTGTTGTTGACGCGGCCATCGACGCCATTGTCGCGCGCCTCGCCGTCCGGGTTCATGTTGCGGATGATGTACAGCGTCACATCGGTGGGGACCACGCCCGGATTCTGATCGATGTACGTAATCAGCTCATTGGCAAGCGCAATCGTGTTACCTTCATAGCCACCATGGATGCCTGCCACGATCAAATATTCCTTTTCGCCCGCGCCAAGTGTATACAGCTCGATCGGGCGGCCAGCCAGCGAGAATCCAATCACCGTCGGGCGGAGCCCGGTTGGCATCACGAACGGCGTGGGACTTTCGAAGACCGGCGGGGTATAAAACGGATTGGGCGTCAGCGTCGGCAGGAAATAACTCGTCGGCGGTGGCGTACGCGTTGGACCGGGTTGTGCCGTTTCCCGGGGTCCTTCGGCGGCAGCAGCTTGCAGGCTGGTGGTGTACAGCACTCCAACAATCAGAATTCCGAGCAGGGCAAGTCCGTTGAACCCCCAGATCACATACACCCAGGCCTGTGACGGCTTCCTGGGAGGCCGCATCTAATCGCTCTCCGTGTCCATGGCACGGCGCCGCAGCCAGTCCAGCGCCAGGTTCACGGACCAGCGCGCCAGGCTGCGCGGCGGTCCGCCATAGGTGATGCGATGGGTCTTTTCGCCTCTGGGTGTGATGATGGCAATCTCCGCGGCGCGCTCCTCCAGATACATGGCAAGCCCTAGTGCCGCATCGGCGTTCGAGTCGGCGCGGGCGGCGCGCAGGGCTGTCATAAGGGAATCAGAGGAAAGGTCCGGGAGAGAGAGGGTATGCGGGATCTTGCGCGCCAGCCCGCCATCCAGGCCGGACTCAACAGCGACCAGAGTCCAACCACGCTTTGCTACCGCGTTGAGGGTGGCGTCTTCCAGTCTCTCCTCATCGGCTCCAAAGATCACATCGCCGAGCCGTTCGCGGGCCTGGCTTTCGATCTCGGCGATCATCCGGTCCGCGTCTGCTTCGTTCTTTGCCTTGGCGGCGATCCGGATGTCCACGACACCGGTGTGCGCCGCCAGGCCCACTGTGGGATTGCTCAGGGTCTCCAGGTCGGCGATCTTTTCGTCGATCATGCCTTCGCCCAAGCCTGCACAATGCAGGATGCGGATCTTGATGATCTCGTCCAGGTGGAACCGTTCCTGCAAATAGGGGATGACCGATTCGTGCAGGATATGCTCCATCTCGTTGGGGACGCCGGGCAGCGATATGACGGCGTTGCGCTCGGTTTCGACGATAAAACATGGCGCCGTCCCCACGGGATTGCGAATAGCGACGGCGCCTCTGGGAATATACGCCTGTCGCTTTTGATTCTCCGATGGCTTGCGGCCGTAGCGTGAGATCACCGCCACGACCTGGTTCCACAAATCTTCACGGAAGTCGAGCTCAACGCCGGCTGCCTTTGCAACCGCCTCGCGCGTCGGGTCGTCCACGGTGGGGCCCAGCCCACCGGTTGTGATCACGATCTCGGCGCGCTGCATGGAGTGCTGGATCGCCTCGGCGATGCGATCAACATTATCGCCGATGGTGATGGTGCGATACAGGTCCACGCCCATGCCGCGCAGCGTGCGGGCAATGTAACGCGTATTGGTGTCTACAATCTCACCCAGTAAGATCTCGGTTCCAATGGTAATAATTTCTGCAGATGGCATAAACGGCTTTCGTCCTCCCGAAAAGCTCTGGGACGGTGTGAGCGGAGCCGTGGGCGTAGTCGAAGGGGGAGTAGCAGGCGAGTCCGCGATTTCATAATACGTCCCGCTTCGTCTGCGGCACACACAAGCGCAGTGCCTCCGCTTAGCGCGGAGTTTTACACCACATTGTACTCTTTTATCAATCTGCCCTCCTCGAAGCGGGCGAGGTCGAGCGTGGAAACGTCCAGCGTGGAGAATTTCCCGTCCAGGATGTATTCGGTCATCAATTTGCCTGCAACGGGCCCGTGCATGAATCCATGCCCCGAAAAGCCTGCGCAGATGCTGAAGCCCTTCAGCGGGCTGCCGCCAAAAATCGGATGGGCATCGGGTGTCACCTCATAGAGACCTGCCCAGTGCGAAGCGCGGCTGGCGCGCTCGAGGAGCGGCATGCGCTCGATGGCAGCTTCCAGGTTGAGGAACTCGAACTCCTCGTCCACGTTCTGTTCGAAGCCGGGTTTCTCCTCCTGATTGCTCATGCCGATCAGCAGCCCCTCGGCTTCGCGATGGAAGTACAGCGATTGCGCGAAGTCGATCACGAACGGGAAATCTTCGGGGATTTCTTTCAATGCGTTCGTGGTGAACCACTGCCGGCGGACCGGCACAATCGGAATCTGGACGCCCGCCAGAGTGCCGATCAGCCCTGCCCAGGGACCCGCCGTATTGAGAACCGTTCGCGTCTCGATCGCGCCCTGCGTGGACTCTACCGCTTCGATCTCCCCGCCACGGGTGCGGATGCCTGTGACCTGCGCGTTGGTGAGAGCCTTAACTCCCAGCTTCTGCGCTGCGCTGACGTATCCGGCGACCACACTGTTGGGATCCACCAGGCCATCTTTCGGATTCCAGGTCCCGGCGATGGCATCCTCGAACCTCATCAGTGGCAGCCGGGCGCGGACCGCGCCTCCACTGAGCAGCTCCGTCTCCACACCGAGACGGTTCTGCAAGGCTACATTGTGCCGGAAAGCCTCCGCATCGGTTTCATTGGTTGCCACGAGCAGATAACCGCACTTGCGGTAATTCACCTCCTGTCCGATCTCTTCCCTGAAGCACTCGAGCATGGGCAGGCTTTCGATGGAGAGCCGGACGTTGATCTCGGTAGAGAACTGGTAGCGCACGCCGCCTGCGCAGCGACCGGTCGCGCCGGTGCCAAAGAACTCTTCCTTTTCGAGCAATACCACATTCTTGATGCCACGCTTTGCGAGATGGTAGGCCGCGCTGGCGCCCATCACGCCGCCCCCGATGATGACGATGTCTGCGGTTTTTGGGGTATCCATTCTATATCCTTTGTACAGACCCGAAAGGTTTTCTCAAACCAAAGCCCTTCATAGGTTGCAGGGAGCTTTTGATGAACTCGTCCATGGAGTTGCAATAGAAACCTTTAGGGTCTTTTATCGATTCAGAAATCTACTTCCTGGCCGATGTTCATTTTACGCGCGTTGTTCAGCGCGACCTGTGCCGCCAGGGCATCCTGCACGGCAATGCCCACCGACTTGAAGTAGGTGATCTCTTCTTCGGATTGCCTGCCCGAGATCCGTCCAAGCACAACCTCACCCAGCTCGCCACGGATATGCGTTTCATCGAACAGGCCCAGACGCATCGGCTGGATCAAATCGCCTGCCTCTTCCAGCGAGGCGGAGCGCGAGTCGACGAAGATTCTTGCCCGCTGCAGTGTCTCTGCCGGCACCTCCTGCATTTCCGGGGTATAGGAACCGACCGCGGAGATGTGCGTCCCGGCTCGCAGATCCTGGTCCTCGAAGACCGGCATGAACGAGGTTGTTGCCGTGCAGATGATATCCGCGTGCTCGAGAGCTTCTCTGGCAGTCAGTGCCACGCGGATGTCTCGGTTGAGCCGGTCTGTCATTTCCTCCGCAAATGCATTTGCCTTGCCGGGGTCCGCGTCCACGATGTAAGCGGCTTCGATGGGCCGCACCGCGCAGGCTGCCTCGAGCTGCGTCCGTCCCTGGGCACCGGCGCCGAAGATGGCAGCGACCCTGCTATCGGGGCGCGCCAGCAGGTCGATCGCCGCGCCGCCTGCAGCTCCGGTCCGGATCGCGGTCAAGGTGCTGCCCTCCAGGAGGGCGATCGCCTGACCTGTGCCGGCATCGAAGACGAGCACCGCTGCCTGGATGTAAGCCAGCCCTCGTCCCGGGTTGGTCGGGAACAGCGAGACGACCTTGATCGCCAGCGCCTGCTCATCGGCGGCATTCACGTAGGCGGGCATGAAGAGACTCAGCGCTTCGCTGTTCGGGATCGGAAGGCGCGTCCGCAGCGGCACCACAGCGCGCCCGTCGGAGAGAGCGGCGTAGGCGTTTTTCATCGCCTCGATCGCCTCTTTCATCGGCAAGGCTCTGCGCACATTGTCAGCATTTAGCAGCAGCACGTTTCCTCGCTTTATGGTTCGTTGGGATCGCATCCCTCGGGTTTCATCCAGTGGTCAGTAATCGCCGCCTCGGCATTGGGAGGGCGACAGGACAGCCAGGGCTGGTCGATAAAATTTGCGGCTCTTAACCCCTGCGAGCAGGGATCGTTCACTTCCGTAAAGGTCAACACACCTTCTTCCAGCTTCCATTTATACACACCGGTCTCCCAATTGCAGTACGGGTCATTGAAAAAGGTGATCTCGTCTCCGGAGACTGTGTACGAGCCGAGACTGCGCCAGCCGTTCACGGTGAAGTAAATCCTGAAAATGCCCTTGTTCAAGCTCAGCTTCCACAGGCCGCCCTCCAGAGCGTAGTCGGGGCAGCGTTTGCAGGGGAAGGGTGTAGCCAGGCGCGGGTTGATTTTGACATATGTGGCATCCAGGGTGGTGGGCTCCTCCGGGGGCAGGGATGTGGTCCATGGTACCGGTGTGTGCTGGAGCAGTTCCTGCCATTTATCGGCAGGTGTCGAGGTGTGGATCGGCACGGGCAAAACAGCTGGAGTAGAAAGAGCCGCTGGCTGGCAGGCTGAGGCAGCGAACGCCAGGAGCAAAACAATAAGAGGTATTTTCTTCATAGGGATAAAGGGTAGTCGATCGAGAGGGACTGGTAGATAGACAAACGCGCAGAGGACATTCAAATTGTACCTCTGCGCGCAGAACTGGAAAACGAAAACCTACTCCATGCCCAGGTAAGCCTTCTGGATCATCTCGTTCTTCTGCAGTTTATCTGCAACATCGCTGAGGACGATCTCGCCGGTCTGAAGGACGTACCCGCGATTGGCGATCGAAAGCGCCATCAGCGCGTTCTGCTCCACCAGCAGAATCGTCGTGCCCTCTTCGTTGATGCGCTTGATCGTATCGAAGATCAGCTCGACCAGAACGGGAGCGAGCCCCATCGAGGGCTCATCCATGAGCAGGATGCGCGGCCGCGCCATCAGGGCGCGCCCGGTCGCCAGCATCTGCTGCTCACCACCGGAGAGTGTGCCTGCCACCTGCGTACGGCGCTCTTTCAACCTGGGAAAAAGCGAGTACACCCGCTCCATGTCATTGCTGATTTCCTGCTTGCTGTTCCGGCTATAGGCGCCCATATCGAGATTCTCTGCCACAGTCAGTCGTGCAAAGATGCGCCGGCCTTCGGGCACCATGGCGATGCCCTTGTAGACAATCTGATGCGCCCTGTAGGGGGCCAGGTCCTCGCCTTCGAGCTTAATGTGCCCCTCCAGGGGTTTCATAATTCCCGTGATCGTTCGGAGAGTAGTGGATTTTCCAGCGCCGTTGCCTCCAATCAGGGTGACGATCTCCCCTTTGTCCACGGTCAGAGAAACGCCCTTCAGCGCATGAATGTTTCCGTAGTAGCTATGAATATTCTCGACTTCAAGCATTGCCATGATGATTGCTCCTGCTCAGCTTGCGACGGCATTCTGGGATTCACTTTTACCCAGTCCACTGGCTGCCCCGCGCCCGAGATACGCTTCGATCACATGCGGATTATTCTGGATGTCAGCGGCTGTGCCCTCTGCGATCTTCTCGCCGAAGTCCAGAACGCTAATTTGCTCTGAGATGCTCATGACCACACGCATCTGGTGCTCGATGAGCAGAATGGTGATCCCCAGCTCATCTCGCAGCAGGCGGATGAAATGGACCATTTCCTGTGTCTCGCTGGGGTTCATCCCTGCTGTTGGCTCGTCCAGCAGCAAGAGCTTGGGCTTGCTTGCCAGCGCGCGCGCGATCTCGAGCCGCCGCTGGTTGCCATAAGGCAAGCTGGACGCCATCATATCGCCTTTGCCGCGCAGCCCTACGAACTGTAGAAGGCGTTTGGCTTCCTGGAGCGCCTCCTGTTCTTCACGCTGGGTGCCACGGTTGCGCAAAATACTGCCGATCATGCCCGATTTCAAGTGTGGGTGCATACCGACGAGGATGTTCTCCACGGCGGTCATGTTCTTGAAAAGCCGGATATTCTGATAGGTGCGTGAGATCCCCAGGTGTGTGACGCGATCCGGGGAAAGCCCGGTGATGTTCTTCCCCTCCAGCAGGATCTCGCCCTCCTCCGGTGTATAGAAACCGGTCACGCAATTAAAGAAGGTTGTTTTGCCTGCGCCGTTGGGCCCGATGATGCTGTAGATGGCGTTTTCCTTGACATCCAGGTCGATCTTGCTGAGGGCCTGCAAACCGCCGAAACGCTTGGTGACTTTCTTGGCAACGAGGACACTCATGTCATATTCTCCTAAGTCCCGCTACTCTCGGTTGCAACGCCAGATTCAGGGTGGACGGCTGTGGCCTCTATTTCCCTGGTCTCGTGTAGTTCCAGTTTACGCCGCGCTTCCGGCCACAGGCCTTCGGGTCGGGTCAACATCATCGCCATGAGCAGGGCGCCATACACCAGATAGCGAAACTCAGCGAACTCCCGCAGGAGCTCGGGTGAGCCCATCAATACCAGAGCGCCAACAAATACTCCCGGGATGCTGCCCATGCCTCCGATAATGATCAGAGAGAGCACGTTAATCGAAACCAGGAAGTTCATACTGTGCGGATACACGGATTGCAGCTTGGCAGCGAAGATCGTCCCGGCGATGCCCGAAAACAGCGCGCCGGTTGCGAACGCCATCAGCTTATAGGCGACATGATTGATCCCCATGGCGATTGCCACATCCTCGTCCTCCCGGATGGCCATCCAGGTGCGGCCCACCCGCGAGTCTCTCAGCCGCCAGGCGATGAACGCCACGATACCTACACCTAATAAGAAGAGGTAATAAAGTTCCTGCTGGGTGTTGAGCACAAAATTACCAATGGCAGGCTGGGCGATCAACTGAATTCCCTGCGAGCCTCCGAACCACGGCCGGAGCCAGTCGGAGAGCGCCAGGAGCCGGACGATCTCGCCAAACCCGAGGGTAACGATGGCAAGATAATCGCCGCGCATCTTGAGAACCGGCAGGCCGAGGATCACCCCAGCCGCCAAACAGGCGATGACCGCGAACGGCAGCGCCTGCCAGTAAGTCAAGGGAGTTGCGTTGAGCTCAGGCGAAGTCAACACGCCCATCGTATAGGCGCCGATCGCGAAAAAGGCTACATAGCCCAGGTCAAGCAGTCCTGCAAACCCCACCACGATATTCAACCCGAGACCCATCAGAATGTACATGAAGACGGTATCCAGGATATCGCTGAAGAAGATGCCCAGAATGGGCGGCAGCAGCAGCAGGAGCAGGATCACGCCCGCGATCGTCAACCACCGCGTCATGGGTTTCTGCGTCGCTGGTGTGGCACGCTGCCGCGCTGCAGACTGTT
>DAITPI010000010.1:0-22042 GCA_036833655.1 Anaerolineales bacterium
AGAACCCACGACTGCATTTGTTTTTTATCCCGGCGGTCGCGTGGACTACCGGGCGTACGCGGCGCCATTGCGCAGGATTGCCGAGCAGGGCTATCTTGTCATTTTGCTGCCTGTCCGGCTCAACCTGGCTTTTTTCGATGTCAACGCCGCCGAGCGTGCCATGGCAGCGCATCCCGAGATCCAGCACTGGGCCGTGGGCGGACACTCGCTCGGTGGAGTAGCAGCAGCGCTCTACGCTAGCCGAGAGGACCGAGTGGATGGAGTGGTTTTCTGGGCTTCCTATCCTGCAGACGACGCCTTGAAAAGCAGCAACGTGAAGGTTCTATCCATCTATGGCACGCGTGATATGGGCGGCATGGAATCCTTCGAGGGCTCGCGCAGCAATCTTCCTGGAGACGCAAAGTTCGTTGTAATCGACGGCGGCAACCACTCCCAGTTCGGTAACTATGGTCTGCAGCCCGGCGATAACGAAGCGACGATCACCCCCCTCGAACAGCAAGGACAGGTGGTGGCTGCCACCGTACAATTCTTGAAAGAGTTAACCCCATGACAAAACTGATTACGCCGGGAGAACCTGCTCCCGATTTTGCACTCTATGACGTGAATGGCAGCTGCGTTCGCCTCTCGGATTTCCGGGGCAAGCCGGTGGTCCTGGCTTTCCTGCGCGGATTTATGTGACCGTACTGCCGCGCGCAGTTAGCGCGCATGCGAGATGCATATGAAGAGTTCCGCCATCGCGGGGTCGAGATCGTCGCGGTCGGACCGAACCCCTCGCCTGTCTTTCAGCAGTATTGGAAGAAGGAGCGGATTCCCTTTGTCGGCTTGCCTGATCCCGATCACTCTGTTGCACTGACCTACCGGCAGGAGGTCAATCTCTTCAAGCTGGGACGCATGCCTCTGAACTGTGTCATCGATGCCAAAGGGTATGTGCGCTATGCCCATTACGGCCAGTCCATGTCGGACATCCCTTCCAATGAAGAGCTGTTGCATGTAATAGACGAGCTCAACGCCGCGTCTCACTAATTACCGCTCACAGACAAAAGCTTACTCGATACTGATTCCTGGATACCGATATGACCCTCGGACAAATTGCATTTCTTGGCTCTGGCGAAACCTCTCTGGCAGGAGGGCGCATCTTTGAGTCTCTTGCCCGTACGGTCAGTGGACCGCTTCGGATTGCCCTGATCGAAACCCCGGCCGGCTTCGAGCTGAATTCCGCTCAGGTGGTGGGGCGCGTCGGCGATTTCATGAAGTCACGGTTGCAGAACTATAAGCCAGTCGTGGATCTCATTCCCGCCCGGAAGAAAAACTCGCCCTATAGCCCCGACGACCCTGAGATCGTGAAACCTCTTCTGCGTGCGAATATGATCTTTCTGGGACCTGGCAGTCCCACCTATGCGATCCGCCAGCTCCAGGACACGCTCACCTGGGATGTGATCCGGGCACGGCACCGGCTTGGCGCCACGCTCATCTTCGCCTCTGCCGCAACGATCTCCATCGGCGCACATGCTTTGCCAGTGTATGAGATCTACAAGGTGGGTCAGGACGTTCACGTGGTGGACGGGCTGAACCTGTTTGCCGATTTTGGGTTGCACATGTCTTTCATCCCGCACTGGAACAATGCGGAGGGCGGCGTGGACCTCGACACCAGCCGCTGCTTCATGGGCATGGATCGTTTTGCCGAGTGGTGCGGTATGGTGCCGATCGAAAATGAGACCGTTGGCCTGGACGAGCATACGGGCCTCATCATCGATTTCGAGACGGGACTGTGTGAGGTCAGCGGTGTCAGCTCCATTTCACTGGTGCGCGAGTGCCACCCGGAAATGTACCCCTCCGGCGCGAAGTTCCCGCTCAGCGAGCTGGGGGAATTCCACATTCCCGATCCCATCGAAAAGGATATCCCCGCGGACGTCTGGGAGATGTGCCTGAATGCACCGTCGCTGGACGAAGATGAGCCCTCGGAGGAGGTCCTGGACCTTATGCAGAAACGCCTCCAGGCGCGCCTCAACAAGAACTGGGCAGAATCGGACAAGCTGCGCGACGAGATCGGCGCCCGCGGCTGGACCGTGCAGGATTCCAAGGATGGGTCGAAGCTGGTCAAATCGTAGAGTGGTCAAGTCGAAGGCGTGACACGCTGTGGCGGTATGGATAGCAAGAATACATGTCCCGCCGCCCCGCTAAGTGCGAGGTCTTCGAAAAGCGTGACGTAAATTAATGGGATAAAATAAACGCGCAGATTCTCAGAAGGAGACATCCATGCGCGCTGTCGACATTATCATCAAGAAACGTGACAGGCAAGAGCTCACGCTGGCAGAGATCGAGTTCTTCATTAAGAGTTATATCTCGGGGGACGTGGCTGATTATCAAGCTTCCGCACTTCTCATGGCAATCGTGCTCAACGGTATGACGCCGCGCGAGACCACCGACCTGACGCTGACCATGGCGCATTCCGGTCACATGCTCGATCTGAGCGATGTGGTAGATCTGGCTGTGGATAAGCATTCCTCGGGCGGCGTGGGCGATAAGACGAGCCTGGCTGTGCTGCCTATCGTTGCAGCGTGCGGGCTGCCGGTCGGCAAGATGTCCGGTCGCGGACTGGGCTTCAGCGGCGGCACGCTCGACAAGCTGGAATCGATCCCGGGCTACCGCGTGGACCTCAGCACCGAAGAGTTCAAGCGCCAGCTCAAGGAAAAAGGCATCGTGCTGACGGGCCAATCCCTGGACCTGGCTCCCGCCGATGGGAAGCTCTATGCCCTGCGCGATGTCACGGGCACGGTGCAGTCGATCCCTTTGATCGCCTCCTCGATCATGTGCAAAAAACTGGCTGCCGGTGCACAGGCTATTCTGCTCGATGTGAAGACCGGCCTCGGCGCCTTTATGGAGACCCTCGACGAGGCGCGCCAGCTTGCGCATCTCATGGTGGATATTGGCCGGCTTGCCGGGCGCGAGGTCGTGGCGTTGCTCTCCGACATGAACCAGCCCCTGGGGAACGCGGTGGGCAACTCTCTCGAAGTGGTGGAAGCGATCGAGACACTCCGGGGCACGGGCCCTGCCGATTTTCGAGAGCACTGTCTGCATGTCAGCGCGCATATGCTGGTGCTGGGCAAACGCGCCGGAGACCTCGCCGAGGCGCGCTCGCTGGCAGAACGATCGATCGGGGATGGTTCCGCCTTCGAGAAATTCCGCGTGCTGGTCCAGGCGCAGGGCGGCGACGTCTCCTACGTGGACGACCCGTCCAAATTCCCAAGGGCGCGACTTATCGAGGTGGTGGAGGCGCCGCACAGCGGCTACCTGGCGCAGATCCAGGCGAGGACCATCGGCGAGGCGGCCGTGGCATTGGGCGCGGGGCGGGCGCGCAAGTCGGACCCCGTGGACCACGCGGTGGGCTTCGTCATCCATCATAACGTGGGCGATCAGGTACAGCAGGGCGAGCCGCTGTTTACCGTTCATGCCAACGACGAGGGCAGGCTACGCGAGGCACGTGGGGTGGTTCTCGCCGCGCATGTCTTCCGTGGTGAGCCCGTGGAGCCATTGCCCCTGTTCTACGAATGAGCCCCGAGGCGAATAGGCTGGAAAACGGAAGCCTGAATTGATATTGAAACGCCCTTTCGGTACTGTAAAATGCCGCTAGGCTTGCATTAATTTTAAGATTGGGGCATACTTAGTTCAGGAGAATACAAGTCCATGGCCAAAGTATCTCTACGCGCGTACAACCAGGAAATTGAGACCATGATCGACCGCGGGCATCTCGATGAAGCGATCGCCCATTGCCGGCATATTCTCAAGACTTTCCCCAGGCACCTCGAAACCTATCGTCTACTTGGCAAAGCCTATCTGGAATACAAGCGCTACCCAGAAGCGGCGGATATCTTTTCGCGCGTGCTTGTCGCAGTTCCGAATGATTTTGTCGCGAATGTCGGCATGAGTATCATCCGCGATGAAGAGAACAAGCTCGACGATGCGATCTGGCACATGGAGCGCGCCTTCGAGACGCAGCCCTCCAACGCCGCCATCCAGGGCGAGTTGCAGCGTTTGTACGGTCGCCGCGAAGGCATGCAGCCGCCGCGCATCCGCATGACGCGCGGCGCTCTGGCGCACATGTACGTGCAGGGAGAGCTGTATCCCCAGGCTATTTCGGAGATCAAGAGCGTACTAAAAGATGACCCGAGCCGCAATGACATGCAGGTGTTGCTGGCGCGGGCGTATTTTCGCAGTGGCTTGAAGAATGACGCAGCGGAGGTGGCCTCGGCCGTGCTGCGCAATAATCCCTACAACCTGGATGCCAACCGGGTTCTCGTAGAGATCCTGGGCGGCGATCATCCCGAGAGCGTGCAGGCCTACCGCCAGCGCGTGGTGGAGCTAGACCCGTACGCGGCGCAGGTGACCGGTTCGATCTTCCTTTCGAACGAAGTGCCCGATGCGGCCGTGAGCCTCGAGCACCTTGACTGGAACGGTCAGCCGGTTGGACTGCAACCGGATTGGCAGCCCGCTCAGGCGATCTCGCTCGAGAACGAGCCGCAAGAGCAACAGCCGGACTGGTTGAAGAGCGCGTTCGACGAGCAGACGGCTGGGCGTCCAAGCCAGCCGGCAGGAATATCGCCGTTCGACGCCGCGCCGATGCCTGCGCCCCAGGCGGAGCCCGCTGAGGAAATTCCCGATTTCCTGCGCGCCGCGGGGTGGGGTCTTTCCACTGGCGCTTTTGATGAGAGCAAATCGGCATTTGCAGGGGCAGAGAATGAACCTGCTTCGGCGGAGCCCACCCTCGAGCAGGGTGATCTGCCCGATTGGGTCAAGGCGATGGCTCCTCAGCAGCAGGCGGAGACTCCTGCCGACAAGGAGGAGTTGCCCGATTGGATCAACCAGATCGGCACCAGCGCCTTGCCCGTCCCTTCGGAGACAGCCGGTGAGCTTGACTGGATGAAAGACTTCGATCAGACCCCTGCTCAGCCAGCGCAGGAACAACCGGACTGGCTTGGTCAGCTTGCCCAGGAACAGCCTGCCACGCCTCCCGCGGCGGAGGAACCGGATTGGCTCAAGGGATTCGAGAGCGAACCGCAACCGGCTGCCTCGGAGTCTGCCAGCGCCGACCTCGATTGGCTTACGCAGCTGAGCCAGGAGACCGGTGGGGAGATCACCGTGCCAGAGGCTGCCTCGAGTGAGTTTGATTTTCTCAAACAACCGACGGAACCACTGGATCTCGAGGCGCAGACACCCGCCACCGCGGATCTCGGCGGGTCCTTCGGCGAACCGCTCGCCCAACCGGAGCCAGCGCTATCGGATGAATTCGACTTTCTCGATCCTCTGGGGAGCCAGTTCCGGCGCACGCCTGCTACCTCGGAAGATTTCGATTTCCTGAATGAATTGACATCGGAAGGCAAGACATTGACACCTCCCGCCACACCAGAACCGGCTCAGGCGGGCGCGCTGGGCATGAGTGCAGAGGAACAGGACGATTCCTTTGCCTGGCTTGAGAGCCTGGCTGCCAAACAGGGCGCGACCGAGGGTTTGTTGACCAAGCCGGAGGAGCGCCGCGAAGAGGAACCGGAGTGGGTCAAGCAGGCGAAGAGCTTGGAGACAGCTGCCCCCCAGCCTGCTGTCGAAGAACCCTCCGTTCCCGAGCCAGCTGCCAGCCTGGAAGGGCTTGGCAGGACCGAGCAGGAGCAGGACGACTCCTTTGCCTGGCTGGAGAGCCTCGCCGCGAAACAGGGCGCTACCGAAGGCTTGCTGACAAAACCGGAAGAACGCCGCGAAGAGGAGCCCGAATGGGTCCGCCAGGCAAAGAGTCTGGAAGCCCGGGCGCAGGAAATGCCAGCGGAGCAAGTCCCCGAACTGGCACAGCCCGTTGTTCCGGAGCCTGCCGCGAGCGTGGAAGAGCTGGGCAGGACGGAGCAGGAGCGTGAGGATTCGTTTGCGTGGCTGGAAGCTTTGGCTGCCAAACAGGGCGCGAGCGAGGGCTTGCTGACCAAGCCAGAGGAGCGCCCGGAAGAGGAACCGGAGTGGGTCAAACAGGCGCGAGATCTGGGCGAGGTGCCCGCCGTCGCGCCAGAGCCGATCGAGGCGGCGGATCAGACAGCGATCTGGTTACGAGGCCTGGACGCCGAAGCCGCGACTGCCCAACCCGAGGAACGCCTCGAGGAGCAACCCGATTGGCTGAAGCCAGCGGAAGAAACGCCTGCTGCCGAGCCAGCCAAAGCCATGGATGAGATCGATGTCTGGCTGCAAAGCGTGGAGGGTGAGAAAGAGCCTTCCCAGCCGGAGGCAACATTCGAAGATCAACTGGAAGCTCCTATGGAAGATCTCTCTCCGACTCTATTTGAAGCAGAACATGCCACGGAGAAAGATGATACCGATGCCTGGCTGCAGAGTCTGGATACACAGGCAGCCCTGTCACAACTGGCAGACCGCGGGGCAGAAGAGCCCGTCTCTGCGCCGGATACAGCCACATGGCTGGAAAACCTGGACCAGGAAAAGGCGGTTGCCGAAGAAGAGATTTCCTCTGCAGATGACACAGCGATCTGGCTGAAGAGCCTGGCGGAAGACGAACGATCCGTCCCCGAGCCTGCCGCAGAACCCGCTCAGGAAATGCAGCCCACGGAGCTGCCCGCCTGGATGGAAAGCCTCGAGGAAGAAGAGCGTCAAACGCAGATGGGCATTCCTGCGGTACCGGAGCCTGCCTCCGAGCTGCCCGAGGCGACCGAATGGATGAGCGCCATCGACGAGCAGCCGGAAGCAGTGACTCCTGAAGTCCCCAAAGTAGACACTGGAAGCCTGCCCAGCTGGCTGCGTGGGCTGGAGGCCGAAGAGTCGGAACGGGCGACGTTCGGTGCACAGGAAGATCTTCCCGCCTGGCTGCGCGACGAGACTGGCGAAGTTCTTGCGGAGCCACCGGGCATCGAGCCCACCCGCGCCGCGGACTGGCATCCCATGGAAGCCGAGACCACGCCGGCGGAGCCTGAGCCGGTGATGGAGCAACCTGTTACGCCTGAATATGAGGCGCCGGAACCTGTTATGGAAGAGGTTGTTCCTCCGCAGTCCGAAGCCGTTGATGTCGTCGCGATCCTGGAAGAAAAGATCGCGGAGCCGGAGCCAGAACCGGTCGCGGTTGCGCCTAAGCCTCACCGGGAACCTCCGGCGCGCAAAGTCACAGCCGGCCTGACGGATCCCATCCTCGGACAGGCGCGCGGCGAGCTGAACCGCAGCAATGTCTCGGGGGCGCTGGAGAATTATGGCAGGCTGATCAAAAAGGGACGGCTCCTCGAGGATATCATTTATGACCTGCGCGAGGCTTCCTATCGCTACCCGGTGGACGTGGGCATCTGGCAAGCGCTAGGCGATGCCTATATGCGAGCCAATCGTCTGCAGGATGCACTGGACGCGTATACCAAAGCGGAAGAGTTACTGAGATAACATGCATTGACCGCGAAGGACACGAGAGTTGCAAGGCGGGACTGCCCCGATGGGTAGAATCCTTTGTGACCGTTGTGTCCTTTGTGTTTAAGAGATTCGAAAATCTTCTTTTTGGAGGAATTCTGTGGAACGATCGCTCGTCTTGGTCAAACCGGATGGTGTGCAGCGTGCCCTGGTGGGGGAAGTCATCTCACGCCTCGAACGCCGCGGACTCCGGCTCGTTGGTGCAAAGTTCCTGCAGGTCAGTAAAGAGCTTGCAGAGACGCATTATGCCATTCACAAGGGCAAGCCTTTTTATGAAGGATTGATCTCTTACATTACCTCGGCTCCGGTCATGGCGATGGTCTGGGAGGGACCAAACGCCATCGCCGCGATCCGCCAGACCATGGGCTCCACGCGTCCCACCGAGGCGGCGCCCGGCTCCCTGCGTCACGACTTTGCCCTCGAAGTCGGTCGCAACCTCACCCACGCCTCCGATAGCGTGGAGAACGGCGCGACTGAAGTCGCTCTCTGGTTCAAGCCCGAAGAGCTGGTGGATTGGACGCGGGACGTAGACCGCTGGGTGTTTGAGAAGTAAAGAATGGGGAGTAGAAAGTAGAGAGTAGAGACTAGAAGTGTGGAGGCTCGTCGTCTCAGATGCAACGAGGCGTTCTGCAGATTTATCAAATGTAGAACGCCTCGTTGTTTATGGCGTGGGGTCATGAGCTCTAGGGCGCGCGTGGCGTGTGTGTTGGTGGGCGGTTCGACTGTCCGGGAGGAGGTGGCTGTGACTGCTCGGTTGGCAGAGGTTCGGTCGGGGCTACGGTTGGCGCTATCAGCGTGTCGATAATTGGCGGCAGTGTACTGATCACAGGCGGTGAAGTGTCGGTTGGCTGAGCGGGTACATTGGTTGGAACAGCCGTGGCAGGCGCGGGGCCGCCAGCGCTCGTCGGTTCTGCTGTCCGCTTCCCTTTTGTTGGGGTTGGTGGAGTCAATGCCTGCGTGGCGTAGCGCGAAGATGTAATGGGGATCGCGGCCGCGTCTCCGGTGAACGTCCCCGCGTCGCCGGGTATCCAACAATCGATCGATGGACCCTCCGACACGCGCCACCAGCTGTTATCCAGGTTTCTGCCAATCACGTCCAGACTCGTCCCGGCTTTAAAGTTGACAACTACATCATAGCTCACGCCGGGCCCGTCATAGCAATTTGAATTTTTCGTCAGGGTGAAGGAAGGGCGGGTGGAGCTCGATCCAAACACAGGAGACGGCGTGGGGGAAATCGCCGGGCTCATACCCGTAGGGGTAGTAGTGCCTTTGATCAGGATGGGATTACGTGGCGGTCCGGCAAAAAATGAGCTTCCTGCGAGGATGATGATTACAAGTATGGGTATCGCCACGAGTAGTCCAAGAGATCTTCTATCGATCATTCGTTTGCCTCATTAGTACGCGGTCCATTTCACATGAAAGCAGCATGCGCATAATACTGTCTCGCTTTTCCAGTATTCCTGAAGAGTCTGTCCGCCAGTACACGAGCGCGCACGAAATAGCTATGCTGTGGTGCTGCTCGATACCCGACATACCAACCAGTGAGTGTGGCAGGATGAGAATGTTGGAGCTGCTGTTTTGGAGCTGATGGATGACCATCTCCCTCATCTTCAGAAAATCCCCTTTTCCGTCTTGATGGTCCACACAAATCCCTCGGGAACACTGTATGATCGTACTATACAATAAAATTCCCGGGAAATCAACATCCCGCGCATCTTGCTTAACTTCTTCTCAGGATGGCGATTCGCCACGGAGCTCATTGTTCGGATCAAAAATCGTCGAGCAGCGTGTGGGATCCCGATCAGCAGGCGACTTCCAGCGACATCCCTTCGCGACTGGGTGTGACGGGGCAGCGCAGACTCGTTGTAGCCATGGTCTCGGCAAACATAGAGTCCAGGTCTTCGTCGCTGTGCGTGGGATCGTGGTGGAAGGGGGCAAAGTGACGCACAGCGGTTGCCTCCGCGAACTGGAAGGCGTGCCGGATGCTGCTGTGCCCGAAGCCCACCCGGGTCTCATATTCTCGATTGGTGTATTGTGTGTCGTGGATCAGCAGGTCGGCGCCTTCTGCCAGCTTGTAACCGGAGACCCACTCCAGGTCATGCGGAAAGGTGCGTCCGCCCAGGGCAGGCTCGTGGTCCGGCAGGTAGGTGATCGCGGCGCCTCCGCATTCGATCCGATACCCGATCGTCGGGTTGGGGTGGATGATCAGCTGCGCCTGGATCGAGAACTCGCGGATCTCGATCAGATGACCGGGCAGCTCGTGAAAATGCAGATTGGTGGAGAGCTCGTGGATGCTGACAGGAAACAGCGGCGGGGAGAGATACTTCTGCAGCCGGGAGCTGAGCGAGAGGGTGGTGCTGGCAGGCCCCCACAGATGGACTTCCACGCCCGGCCGGCGCAGCGGCGCAAAGAAGGGCAGTCCCTGGATATGATCCATGTGCAAATGAGTCAGCAGGATGTGGATCTCACGGAGGTCGGGGGCAAGCTCATGCCCCAGGTTGCGTAGCCCCGTCCCGGCGTCGAGCACGAGCAGACTGCCCTCGCGGCCCTCGACGGAGACGCAGGACGTATTGCCGCCGTAACGGACGGTCTCCGGGCTGGGCGAGGCAAGCGAGCCGCGCGTTCCCCAGAAGCGAACGTTCATTTCTCGATTTCCCAGAAAATGGCGATCCCGCCCAGAAAACGGCCCGCCTGCCCGATGACCGGGAAGGCCGTGACCTCCAGCTCGCGCAGGCGCCCGTCCATGCCGCGGATCCAGAAGTCTCTGTGGGCTGGACAGCGCCGCGTCAGCGCGATGATCAAGGGCAGCTCATCTGCGGGGATGGAGTTTCCATCGCGGTCCACAGGGTGAAAAATGGTGCTCCACTGCGCAGCAGGCATGCTCCCGGTTTCATTGTAGCGAGTGCCCAGGATCATCTCGGCCGGCTCGTTGTAAAAGATCAGATCCCCGCCCGGGTTCACAATAAAAATGGGCATCGCCAGATATTCCGCCAGATGCCGCGCCAGAATGGTCTCAATTTCCTGAGACATCAGTGGGTTTCCCTTTGAAAACACTCACCTGAAAGGACAGATGACATCGCATGTTCCTGTTCTACAAATAAAAGCTGATGGCGACAGCGTGCCAGCGGCTCGATCGGGCGCGTTACAGGCGGAGGAAAAGTCCCTCTGGTGGATCGCTGCAAGGATCTACGAATGAATCACGCAATCAGCGGCTATTGAAGCGGATGCCGTCGGGATAGTAGTAGTATAGCACGTGCGTCCAGACATTCCAAGAAACCTATGGGCGTTCGAGTCTCTCGGCCGGACAGCGTTATTGAACCCGCAGCAGCACCTTGCCATCGCTCCACAATTCCTCCAGGTCATAGTGCTCGCGCTGGTCGGGAGAGAAGAGATGGACAACCACATCCCCGTAGTCGAGCACGAGCCAGCCCTCCTGGGATTGGCCTTCGACGCGGCTCTTCTTCTTGTACTCCTTCTTTGTGGATTCAAGAACAGCCTTGGCAAGCGCGTCCAGCATGCGGTCGCTGGTGCCGTTGCAGATCACGAAATAATCGGTAAAGGATGCGATGTCTTTAATGTCAAGCAGGAGGATGTCCTCACCCTTCCTGTCCTCCAGGGTGGCGACGATTTGATGAGCAAGTTCGAGTGCGTTCAGATATCACCTCATGTGCGTGGCGGCGATGCACGTGCCCCCACGACGGAATGGATTACGGCCGTTTCAATGGCGCAGAATATAGCCTGGTGTAGACCGACCCGCTGGGCTGGAGGTCGCTTTTGTACAGGTGCAGCGAGTCTACTCTGGCAGTGCCCAGAGAGTCAACGGTTATCCCTTCGAGCAGGCGGCGGATCGTCTGCTGCTCCGTGGCGGTGATGTTCTGTCTCGTGCGTCCGACGGTCAGATGGGGCGAGAAGCCGCGCTCTTCGGATTCATAGCCCAGGCGCCGCGAAGAGGATTCGATCCCCCGGTGGAGCGCTTCGAGCACAGCCGGAGCCTGGATACCGATATAGATAACGCGCGGTCGCTTGAGGCTGGGGAAGGAGCCCAGGCCGCCAAACTGGAGGTCGAAGCAGGGGTACAGCTCGGCCTCGGCGCGGATCATCTGGGAGAGCATATCCACATTGGCAGGCGAGACATCGCCCAAGAACTTGAGGGTCAGGTGCATATTCTCCATGGGCACCCAGCGGACCAGGGCGCCGATCTCCTGTCGCAGACTGGCGGCCGTATTGCAAACCGCCTGCCGGATAGCGGCAGGCACTTCGACGGCAATGAAGGCACGTAGCAGGCTCATGGAATGTGGGTATCGAGCGCCCGCTCCACAGCTTCTTTGAGCTCGAGGAAGCCGACGGGCTTGGTGAGATAGGTAGATGCGCCCGCGTCCATGCCGCTGCGGACATCAGCAGGCATACTTTTCGCTGAGATGATCACCACGGGAATACGCTTCAGCGCCGGATCCTCGCGTATCTCGCGCAAGAGTTCCAGCCCGGAGATTTCGGGCATCATAACATCGAGCAGGACAATGTCGGGCTTTTCCTGCGCGATCATGGCAAGCGCCGGCGCGCTGGACGAAGTCTTTAACACACGAAAACCGCTGACTCGCATCATTTCGGCGAACAGTTCAGCGGCATCGGCCTCGTCTTCGATGATCAACACAGTTCTCTCCGGCGCTCCCATATACCTTAAATACTTGAAATAACAATAGCATAAGACAGGCGAATTCGCAAGAGGGTCAGGATTCTGTGTCAGGGCTTGCTCGAAGGAATCCTGGAGAGGCGTTGAACCGCCAGGCCCGCAAAGAATGCTCTTCAGCCTTAGCGCTGTGCCTTGTTCGTTCGATGCCAATCCGGGTTGCTCAACGCTGAGGAGGCAATTGGATTCTGTAAGAATCCCGTGCACTTCACTATCTAGGAGGGAGAAGTACAATAGGAATGAGCCTGCCGACGGCTACGATTTTGGGAGAGCATTGGAATGAGTGAACTGACCGAGTTTCGCGCCGAGAAAGACGATTTCTTCAAGCACCACCCGCAGAGCCCGTTGACGCGTGAGCAGAAGCAGAATTTTCAGGGGCTGCAGTATTTTCCCGAGAACGACTCCCTGCGACTCGAAGTGGAGGTGGAGCGCTTGTTCGACCAGCAGCCCATGCAAATGCAGACCTCCACCGGCGGGGTGCAGACGTATGTACGGCACTCCCGCTTCAAGTTCCAGGTGGAGGGACAGCAGGCGGAGCTGACCATTTACCAGAATGAGGACGGCTACTTTCTGCCGTTCGTCGACTCGCTCGCCGGGAAAGAGACCTATCCCGCAGGGCGCTATCTGGAGCCGGAGGAGCTGTATGGCAACCGGTTCCTGATCGACTTCAACCTGGCATACAACCCGTATTGCGCCTACAATGAGATGTGGTCCTGCCCGATCACGCCAGCTGAGAACCGCCTGAAAGTCCCCATCCGGGCGGGGGAGAAGCTGTTCGAACACGAATAACACAGGGCCCCAGGGGGACAGGTAACATCAAACGAAGCGTCTCGAGAGAGACTTCCGCCTCACAGCCAAAGAAATCCTTTGGGTCTGCAAGATCATCGCGATGTTTTTAAAGAGAGAACGACGGGCTTGTGCCCGTCGTCTTATTTATCGCTTGATTTCTCCAGGATATCGAGCAGCGCCTCGTATTCCTCGCAGCACTCCGAGCACAGGTCCAGGTGCTCTCGGATGACTGGCATGAGCTGTGCTGCGTCATGCTGGTCCACCTGGCGCTCGACGTATTCGTCGATTCGCAAATAGACTTCCTCGCAGGTGGCTTCCTCGTCGGGCATACTCTCGAGCACGCGCAGGAAGCCCAGAACCGCCTGGTTGGGCAGCTCTTCACGGTGGTTGAAACTGTTCCTGATCTTTCGGATAATGGCTTGGAGGTTCATGGCATGGTCAGTTTTCTTGATGATTAACGGTTTGTTAATCTTACTTCTGCTCGAAAAGTGACAACACTTCGTGCGGCGAGATATCCTCCATCGAGAGGCGCCGTCGCAGCCGCAGGCGGGCGTCGTGCAACAGCTTGTAGAGGGCATTGCGGTTGGTCTTGAGCCTGCGGGCGGCATCCTCCATGGGCATATCCTGAACGCCCAGCAGAATCAACGCCTGGCGCTGGCGTTCGGTCAGCTCCTCCTCGATGATGCGCCGGACGCGCTGCAGCATGTCGGCGCGCTCGGCCGAGACCTCGGGTCCCGCCTGGGGATCGGCGAGCAAGCCCGGGGGCGGAGGCAGCTCTTCGTTTTCGGTTAGCTCGTCCAGCGAGGAGTCGCGCCAGCGTTTGCGGCGCAGCTCGGTCAGCGCGATCCGGACGGCAATCTTGTGCACCCAGGTAGTGAACTGGCTGCGGCCCTCGAACGTACTGAGCTGGTCGAGGACGCGCAGGAGCGTCTCCTGGGTCACTTCTTCGACGAGCGCCTGGAATTGAGGCTGGTCCGGGGAGAGCCAGCGCGACAGCGCGTAGGGCAATCCTTTTTCGATAATCCCGCGTAATTCTTCGAGCGCAGCTTCACGAGCCGGCCCGGGAGTAGACAGGTCTGCAAGCCAGGCTTCATTGGTTCTTGTAGGCATATGAGGGGATTATAAAGCAGAATAAACAATAACGAACGCTTTGCGGACTGGGGCGCACTGAACTCTGAGGATAGTCTTCAAAATACCGTTCCCCCGATGGGTCTAGCTACCCCTGCGGCGAAGGCAAGCTGGTCAAGAGAATCAAGCCGGATGGTAGCAGATCGCTTAACATCCGCGGCATCATTGAGGGACAAAAATTCCTGGCGGTAAGGTCACAGGGACAGAAACGCATGCCTTGTACATCAAAACGTGCGGATTCGCCAAATTTAGACTTTTGGCGTTTGGAAACGGGCAGGGGACACTCTCCCTGATGATGTCTCTACCCGACTTGATTCCAAAATGCTCTTTAGGAGCGCTAAATTCTCTCGATGTTCTTTCTTGACTGCTTTTTCAGCCGTAACAGGATTTGATTTGAACGGTTCGCCTAGGCTGATTTCGCAGGAATGACCGATTTTGGTCGTGCCTTTCATTATTTCAAATATGTATAACGTATATGAATCCATGGGTCCGGACTGTGACCGGAATCCATATCTTTGGTTCGGTTTGAAATCTGTGACCTCGTAAACACTTTCAAAGCGCCGGCCCATAAAATGCCCCACAGTTCGAAAGAGCGTTCCAACACCGATCTCTCCTCTGGATATCTTGTCTGACGTGAGAGTTCCATACTGCCAGTAAAAATCGTTCTCAGGAGTCGTCACAAAAGCAAAGACCTGTTGAAGCGGCCGATAAATATTGGTGTTCAGGTCAAACTTCATCATCCCATCTTCCTTTCCCGTTCTATATTTGACTTGTCAATGTACCATGCCACTCTGTGTGGGAACGCTTTTGAAGGCAGGGATAGATTCCCGCGGAAGTATGATTCCAATTGAAAACAATGCTTCTTATGGTTTGCGCTCGTTAGCGCTTACCGAACCTGCGTTGCTTTCTTGATGTGACGAGGAGAACCCTCAAATGGTGATCCTCCAAAGCGTAGGCGTTGAACATACTGACAGCTTTGTCGGCTTCACTCTGTGCGCTCATGATTACATAGGCAAATCCATTCGACACCCCACTCGTGCGGTCCTTGATGATGTCGACCGATGTGACATCGCCGGCCCGCGAGAACAACATATTTAGCTCTTCCTGCGTTGTGGCCTGGGGCAGGTTCCCCACATAAATCTCGATTTCCATCGGTGCACTGCTTTCCCCGGGCTACCGGTAAAGAAGAGCCGCCAGCCCATAACAGGGTTGGCGGCTAGAATTCCACACAAATCCAGTTAATCGTGCTCAATTGTCAAAATCAGTGTACCACACTTACACCGGTCAGAGGAAACATGCGCCGAGTCGATCAATCATTGCAAGCGTACTGTCAAATTCCGGGTTTGGCAGGGAATGTTTTCGTCCGGCCGCCCGCTGTTTTGAATGATCTGGCTCATTCAAGCTCTGTAACTCGCTTCGTGATCTCCTGCCTGGCACGCTCGTAGGTATAACCGTATTTCACCCGAAGCATCATGGCATATTTGTCAATCTTAACAGGCGCCTTTTCCACCTTATTAAGATCCTCCTCCGTAAAAAGACTCCACCAGCCCCTGGTTTGAGCGCGAATTTGTTCCCACTTGTTGTCGAAAATAGCTTTGTTTCCATTCATGAGAAGACTCCTTGCATAGTAAAGAACTGGCTTTCCAGTAAGACGAATTGACAGACCGTTCCCTCGAGATATCCTCTGCCTGCTGAGGAATGGTATTCTCCGCCAATTGGGGAAGAAGCGCTCCTTTAGAAGATATCAAATTGGGAATGGGGTGGAAAACGCTTCCGTACTTTTGTGGCAATCTGAACGTCAGTTAACGTGCCCGCCTCTTCAATCGAGACGATATGTTCTGCCAATCCTTCTCCCTCCAGCCGCTTTTGGATTTCATACTTGGCTTCTTCCGGACCGAAAATTTGAATCTCGCCGGCATCGCGAAGGTGGGCGAGGATCTTTTCATAATATTCGCCAAGATGGTTCCAGAAACGCCTGTCACGCAGGTTCTCGGGTGAGCCATCCCCAGGGACAACCGCGGAGTAAAGCTCATAATGCTCCATATCAGAAGTGATTATGTTTCTCGCCTCAGTATTATGAGCGATACTTACAATGATGGCCTTATTCCGATCCAGCCACAGACCAACTTTCTTGTTCATTGGCTTTTCTCTCCTTTTTTGATCAGACTCTGGATGGTTGGTTTCCGTGATCTCGCCGCGATCAGGCTCCCGGCGCAGGGTATTGATAAGTGGGGTATTCAACCAGTCCGGTTTAGTAGCTTTGACCATAATCTTCCATTTCTTCTAGAAACGATAACCATGATACCTGCTGCCAAGTATGCGAGGTTTGCCCTGGCAAGGCTTTCTACGGCACTCCCGGGCCGCAGAGCAGGTGACAGGTGTGCGCCCGGGGCAAGTGTGCAGGGGAAACTAGCCTAGCCAGGCCCTCGAATAATACTTATCCAATTGATAAGTGGCCTGCTCCCTGGTATATCCATAACGATTTTGAAGCATGTTTATGGACCGCTCGCGCCCGAGATTGACCTTGTCGAATCGATCGTGGCGGCGATTATTCTGCCAGTCAAGGACCTTCTGACGAAATTCATGCCATCGCGTATCCAATCGATCTTTATCTCGATTCATGGGCATTTCTCCTCTCTCATTTGGTGGAAAGCAATTCTGGACGAACCTTCTGGTCATTGACTTCGTGCGCTACTACCCAGTTCTTGAATTCAGTTTCGTCTATAACGACGATATCAGGCAAGTTTTGAGCAGGGATTTGCGAAGCCGCATCATCCCTGAGCTGAATATCGTTAAAAACCTTCAAGAAGGCTCCCACGCCCTGGCGCACCAGTGAGTGATCATCAATACGTGCGATATCTTCAGATGCAGCTGGTATGGCTCGCGGGTTATCGCCGTAAACAACCCTTACGAAAGGCTTGCCGTTGTCGATGAAGGGGAAGTCTATATGCACCGGTAATTTGCCGAGCTGGCCGCGGTTCAGGATGAAGGCATAGCGGAGTCCATTGCTGTTGCATGACACTACCTGCACTTGCAGTTCATTCGCGAGATCGTGCAACAGACGCGGATCAAAGTAATCACTGATGGGAATGGAGGTATGTGTGGCAATGTACCTGTTATTCAGGACGCCAAACAGTACGACCATTCCTGTGGCTGGATCCTGGGTTAATCGCCAGCGCTCAAATCGTGGCAGCAAACCCCTTCTTGTCAGGATTGTCGATGCCTGTGTTTTGATTTGCCGCGCTTTTTGAGTGAAAGGCTGTGGATTAACTGTCTGTATTGTCATCTTTATCTTTCTCATCGCTGTCCAGCAATTTGTCCTTGACTTCATCGAGCCACTGTTCCACCTGATCATCCGGCGTTGTGACCTGATAACCATCCTGGTGATGATGGTGGACTTCGATTGCTGGTGCTGGCAGCCTGTCAAAGGGCTTTTCGAGAATACGCTGGTTGTCTTGCTGGATCGTTAGTCGGCGCCAGACTCCCCAAAGAACCAATCCCGCGAATAAGATAATGAACACTGGGAGGCACCAGACCCAGAGGAATGTGATAGGTCCCTGTCGTTGCTCTTCGCGTTGGCGGCTTTGATTCGCATACCATTGGGAGGTCGCGACCGAGGACTGGCCCTGCGTGGCAACACCATTGGCGATGGCCGTCTGCGTGCCGGCGACGAGGTTATTTTGATATTGTTGATTCAACACTGCCTGTGCACCCGTTGTTGCCACGTCGGCCATCTGGGTTTGCCGGATTGCATCCGCGGTCAGCGCGGCACTCTGAGTGGATCCAGCAGAATCTAACGTTGCCTGCGCATTTGCGCGTACGACCTCGGCGGTCGCCGCGATCTGCCCGGCAATGACATTGGCCTCGTTCTGCTGCTGGGTCTGTACCGCGCTCAACGTCGCGTTGGCGGAATCTAAGGTCGCCTGTGCATTAGCGCGCACTACCTCGGCATCACCTGCCGCCTGATTATCGGCGTTGATCTGCTGCTGGGTCATCGCAGCGGCCAGCGTTGCCTGAGCGCACGTCTCACAGGGCACCCCGAGCTGCGCTGGCGTCAACATCAACTGCGACACAGACGGCGTCACTGTCTGGGTCGCACAGGCTGCCATAAACAGGAGCATCGACACGGTTCCATAAATGAAGACAACGCGCAATTTGTGGCGCAGGGCGTTCATGTTAATGAGCGAGCCGGTAGACTGCAAAAGACTCTTTGTTACTTTCCATTGGCTTGCGAGATTTCCTTGACGATCTCAGCCGTTTTCTCCGGCTGGTCGGCGCGTGTCGCCACATCTGCCTGCGCAATGATCCCGACAACCTTATTGTCGTTATCCACAACAGGAATGCGACGTAGTTGATGTCCAGCCATGGCGTCCAGGGCCTTTTGCAGATCGTCATCGGCATGACATGTGACAACCTTATGCGTCATGACCGTTCCCACGGTTGTGGATCTGGCATCCAGCGCTCCGGCTACAACCTTCAAAGCCAGATCGCGATCGGTCACGATTCCCACGAGCTTTTGATTTTGCTTGTTTTCAATTACCGGGATCGAGCCAATATTCTCACTCTGCATCAATTCGGCTGCTTTTGCCACGCTGTCATTTGGCACACAACAAACAGGATCTTTCGTCATAACTTCATTGCATTTCTTCATGAGGAATCTCCTTCCATTTGAGTTGAGCACATTGCTCCACCAATGAATACGGGTCGTCACCTGTGCACGACCGCGTAATGTACAGGTACCCCAATATCATAGTACGACAAACACTCCCCGGCCGCATCCATCCGCCGGGGAGTGTTTGTCTCCGCCACTTGGGGGAGACCCTGGTACAGCCATTATTTCCATCGGATGAAATCTTATTGACCTATTTCGCCCAGCGGTTCCTTTTGCTGTTGTTTGCGTTGGAAATAAGCAACGCTCAAGTAAGCGCCAAAGAGAAAGATCAGCCCGCTTAGATATGCCCACACCAGAAAAGCGATCATTGCTGCTACAGAACCATAGACCATGTTCGAGACGGAGATGTAGGTAGCAACAAGAGACAGGAAGGCTTTCTTAGCTAGCTCCCACAGGAAACCGGCCCCCAGCGCGCCAGGTAAAATCGCGTGCCAGGTAGATACTCCATGCGGGAGCATCATATAGAGCACCATGAACAGGGCGACATCGAGCACAATCGCCAGCACCAGACTCATACCACCTCCCATCGAAATGATGGGGCCGGGCAACGAAGCGCGCAGATGAGCGAGCATACTGCTGGCAAAGGAGGCCAGAAAGAGAGTCGGGCCAACGAAGATCAGGACAAAAACTATGGCGAGCCCACGCCGTTTCCAGACCGCACGGCGTTGTTTCACGCCCCAAATTTCCTGCAGGGCGTGCGTAAGTGTGTAGAAAACCGTAGAAGCAGACCAGATCAGACCAACCAGAGCGACGCTTGTAACCGGGCCGCGCGCTTCGATAATTTCAACGATATTTTGTCCCAACAACTGGCCCAAGGCCGGCGCAATAAACTCAAGCCTTTGAACAATGATTTGCCGGTCCATGGATGGGCCAAGGCTAAAGCTGGCAATAGAAATGCTTAGCAGGGTGATGGGAAAGAGGGAGAAGAGGGCAAAGTAGGCAATTGCCGCGGCGGTAATCGCTGTTTCAGGCTTGAGGGCCTGGTTTACAGCGCTCATCACCATCCCCAACCAGCCCCCTATCCGGTCATCAATCCGCGTTGCGCGGAGGGTGCCTTGTTGCCGGAGATGTGTAATGTACTTGACCATACCAGATCCGATCAGCCTCTGTTTGTTCAGGATTTTGTGGAAACGGAGCCTCCATCCTCACCGGTGAGGGGCTCGGATGGGTGGAAGAAACTCGGTGCTTCACGGTTGGGTGCCGCCTGCAAGATGGGTTCCGCCTTCTCGAGCAGACCAGCGAGCCGCTCTAAGCTGCTGATCACCAGGGGCGGCGGTGGTTCTTTCATTTCTTCCACGGTAAGGCGCAGGCGTGCCTGTCGTTCTTTTAGATCTGAGACCTGAACGGCTGTATCTGGAGCCAGGCGGTCAGTGACAAGCAGATGCCAGAGGATTTGGCATACGACGGAAAGGGGCGGGGCAAGAATAATTCCCAGCAGACCAAAGGCATCGGCGAGAGCGAGGAGTATGACCAGGGTCAGAATAGGGTTATTCCATCTGCGTTGGAATAGGCGTGGCTCGACCCACACCTGCAGCGCTACTAAAACCACCAGCGTGTAGAGCACCATAAAAAGGCTAAACTGTGCACCGGTCAGCGGGCCCAAGAGCAGTGGCAGGATGACGGCCAGGGCTGCGCCCACCACGGGGACCAGCCATGCAATGGCGCCAACCACTGCCAGCAGCGCCGGGTAGGAGGATCCAAGCATCCAGTAGCCAAGGCCCAGTAGCAAGACCGCCAGGAGACTCTGGATGATTTCACTGCGTATGTAGGCGCCGAGATCCTGCTCGACCGTCCGCCAGATATCGCGCGCGGGCGTGCGCTGTTCGGACGGAATCAGGGAAAGCCACAGGCGTTCAAAATGATTTTGATTGATGCTCCAATAAATACTCAGGAACAGAATGACGATGAAGGCGCTCACGATACCACCGATGCCCTGCGTGAAGCCGAGGACAGCGGATACCAAAAGTTGGCGCTGGCTGGTCAGCGCCTCAAAGAGCCTGGCGGGCGCTGGCAACCATCTATTCAATGTCTCCTGGAACAATCCACCTTTGAGCCAGGAAGGCAACACCCATGTACTCTGGACTGCTATGGTCCCGGCTAAGTTTTGAAGGTCACGAATCAGCAACCTGCCGACCAGGAGGATCAAGAGACCGCAGATCACGATGCTGACCAGGTACAGCAAAATTAGCAGGAGGCGTTTCACCAGGCTGCGTCTTGATTCGCTCCTGACAAGTGGACGGACGGTTGCTGCAAGCGCGAGCGAGATAAAAACATAAATGACTACAATGCTAAATTGCCATAACACCGCCAACGCCAGCAAGGTGGTCATGACTGCAGTACCGATCACGACCAGTTGTCTCGTCATTCTGGATCCGCCTTATTGGCTCTGGCCAGCAGCGTGTCCAGGCTGGTTGTGATAGTCTCGATCTCATCCATCACGTTTTCGATCTGCTCGATCGCTAGATCGGAACCTCTTTTTTTGAGGCGCGCCTGCTTGCGCAGATCCTGCGCCAGATCCTGCGCTTCATAACGAAGCCGGCTGGCATAATCACGCCCCGCCGAGGCTTCAAGCTCGACTGTCGTTTGCTGAAAGACAAAGTGGTTGAGGGCAAGCTGGATAATTGCTGCCATGGGGATGGCCATCAGTGCGCCGGCAAGGCCAAAGAAGGTGCTAAACGCAAAAAGCGCCAGCAGGGTGACGAAGGGATTGACCCCCACGGCTTTTTTCATGATGCGAGGCACCAGCAAGCTATTTTCCATCTGTTGAATAATCACCGTTGCAACGATGACCCAGATCAGTTTGTCCGGCGCAATAGAGAGAGCAACCAGCGCGGCGGGAACCGCGCCGAGAAGCGGCCCGATCATCGGTACAGCTTCCAGCACACCCGCGATCAGCGCCAACACCAGCGCGTTTGGCAAGCCAATCAGCAGATAAGCAATGAGCGCCATGAAGCCGATGGCCAGACAAAGGACTCCTTGTCCGATTATATACAGACCGACCTTGCTTTCCATGGCTGATATCAGCTCACCGATGCTCTCACGCTGGTGTTGCGGAAGGACCAGTAGAAAGGATTTAATGATCCTTGGACCCTCAAGTGTCCAGTAAAAAGCGAGTGCCAGAATCATGATGGCGGTAAAGACAACCCTGGCCAGCGAGTTTACGTAGCCTGCAACCTGCCCGGCAGAAGCCATCATCTCGGGCGCGGTTTGCTGCACCGGCCTCAGGTTAGGTAGCGCGGCCGGGAGGAAATCACTTAAGCTCGCAAGGAATTGGCTGGGGTTATTGATTACCCACTCGCGCAAGTTTTGATAGTAATCTGGCATTGCAGCGGCAA
>DAITPI010000010.1:22142-23596 GCA_036833655.1 Anaerolineales bacterium
TTATTGATTACCCACTCGCGCAAGTTTTGATAGTAATCTGGCATTGCAGCGGCAACCGTTGTACCTTGAGCGCTGATCAACGGAAACAACAGCAGCAGGAAACCTGTGAGCAGGAGAAGCAGCAGGAGGTACACAAGAATAACTCCGACAGCTTGAGGCAGCCCTCGCTGGTACAGCCAGGCCACGGCTGGTCGAATCACGGTGCCTATCACGATGGCAATAAACAACGTGAAAATGACCTGGTTGAAGCGATAAATCAGCCAGAAGCCGATCACGACAGAGATGAGCACGAGAGTCGCCCATACGACGCGCCGAAAGGTCCAGTTGTATGGTTGAGAAAGCGGATTAACTGCCATCGTTAGCGAACCGCTCCTAGGAGTTTCCTACGCACAACATGTTGGATCGTTGTTTCCAGAAGCTTTCCTGTTCCGCCGCCATTCATGTTTCATTTCTCCGTTCTGGCGCATCCTCCGGGTCCGACCCGGCTATTTGCTTTTCAAGGTCGAGCATTTTGCCGCCATCATCCGCCCAGCGTAGGATGTCTCCGGTTCCGCTTTCCACTCTCTCCCAGACAGACTCGGGCCTTATCAATTCAGGCATGTTTCCTGAGGAGGTCGCGCCAGGGTTTCGCTGCCCGAAAAAATAGGGCAATCGGAGTTTTAGTGGTCTCTTTTTCATGGCTAACCCCCAAGGCTGTCATTGGCAAGGAGCTCCTCGCTGAGCGGCGGCTCCACCCACGCGACGACAAATGGAGACCGGGGAAGCCCTTCCAGAATTTGGTACTCGACCCTCCGGTTTTCCACAGGGAATAGGACCTCATCAGGGCAGTAGGGATAGGGAGCCTTCCAATCCTTGGTTGGCGGAGAAAAGCGGGTGGGATCGAAATCCGCAAATCGTTTGGTCTCATGGCTGCTGATGTGCAGAAACCCCGAGCTCCTGGTCAAATAACGGATGAGATCCATGGGAACGACGACGAGGCGTTCTGGAGACCGGGCTGGAGCACCGGATGTTGACTGGAGCGCCTGTGGCTGGTTTGCAAATTGTCCCCGGAGGACCATGGCGACCACGCGCCGATTATCTGGGTTAATGATTACCTGCCTGACAGTTGCGGAAATCCCATCCAGAAAATAGATGATCTCTCCGATGGCAGGTTGTAGGAAGGGTTGCGCCTGCGGCTCTCGTTCGGCGCCTTGAACATGCACATTGTTGATTACCGCGCGAACATTTGGGTTGCTGGCTACACACTTCTCTGCCAGCAATCTCACATCCTCATGGTTCACGGTCCCATTGAGAGAGACGACCCCATGCGAGGCGCCGGTAAAAAACTTACAGCCGTAGGTATGCTCCAGCATTGCCAACGAGCCCGCAACCTCAAGGGTGAGCTTGTCATCCAGAATCAGATCGTCTCGAATTCCCAGTAGACCGGGGATGACCCGAATGGCGTTTTGAATCCG
>DAITPI010000011.1:0-23384 GCA_036833655.1 Anaerolineales bacterium
CCTGGTTTCCTTCCAGGGTTGTGGTCTGGATCCAGTCGGTGCCGCCCGGTCTGACAGCCACCAGGGCATAGCGTCCGGAACCGAGATGAGGGATCGCCAGCTCGCCGTTGGCATCGCTGACACATTGTCCGCCTGTGCCGGGAATGGGAACAGGCAACATATCGGCATCGAGGGCGCTGGCCGGGATTTCGAAGGTCACCGCATCCTCGCCCTCGTAGCGGGTGCACAAGGGGTTGCCGTAAACATCGGTGGTTACTTCTCCGATGTAGTCGCTGATGTGGCCGACGAAGCCAGCCAGTCCGTTTTCCGCGGGCATATCCGGCGCGCTGTTGGTGGGAGCGTTGTCTTCGAACACCATGGCGCGGATGGTCCCATCCGGCAGTGGGAAGGGCTGCATCGCCACCGTCACCGGCCCGGAGAGCGGGACGGTGAAGTGCTCGCCGTCCAGTTTGTAGCCATCCGCCAGCACGGAGATCAGATAGCGTCCCGCGGGCAAGTCAATGCCGTTGCTGTTAACGCCATTGAAGTCGTCCTGGTCGCCCTGGGTAAAGATGGGGCTGGAACTCTTGATGCCTGCAATCGAGGTCCAGTGGCAGGAACCGGGATAATCGGGATCGTCCGGTGTACAGCCCTCGCCGGGGCTGCGCTGCTCCGTTGTGCCGGTGTTATCGACATTGATAATGTACTGGAATTCTGTGACAGGGTCGCCGTAGCTTACCCCCGCGCCTCCAAAAGCACGTGAGTCCGTGCGAGCGCTGATCACATTGAGCTGCAGCGTGTTGTTTGGTGCGGCCGCCTGGACGGCGTTTGATTTTGCCCGGGCACTCGTGGAAGAGCTTCCCAGAACCATTGCCAGCATCACAACGATGCTCAGGAAGAGATTCCATGTAGGGTAACGTTTAGAAGTATGTGAGACCATGCCTGCTCCTTCGCGAAATGAATATAAAGAAAAAGAAGATAAGCTCTGATTAAGAAATGATAGCGGTCTGGCTCTCCTTTCCTCTAATAGGGTGCTTCAGGTCGAATGGATCACAAACAATAAATCAGCGAGGCGTGTCAGCAGCCTGTCTTCATGCTTGAAAATATGCAACCAATTGCTTTCCTCGCTCACGACCACAACCTTCAACCCAGGATGTGCGATCACTAGCTCTGACAGGGAGGCTTTCTCAGCCAGCGCCATAGACGAGCTGACAAAGATGGCATCCGGTTGCAGCCGGAGGACATCCTCTGCCAGTTCTGACGCCTGCTTCGCCACGCTGACCGTCACAGCGAATTCGCCTCCCATTGCGATCAGGCTTGCAAGGGCGCTTTTGATCATGACATCGTCGTGCACCACGAGAACGGTTGGCACCCCGGTGATAACCATGGAAAGAGACTCCATCCTTTCGTGATATGAATATACTAACTATTCCGACCTTGTTTGTCGACAACCCTCCTGCTAAAAATGGATCAAAAAAAGAACCATTTTTGCAATGGTTCTTCTTTCAAAGTGTTAACCCCTGGGTTAACCCCCGCTAGGGATCAAGAGGCATCAGATTAGTTTCCGGCTGCCGTCCTTCGTTAGCCCCATCTCTCTGGCTATCAGCCCAGCCTGCCGGCGATTCTCCACTCCCAGCTTGTCGAGAATATTGTGGATGTGATGCTTGACCGTATTCTCCGACAGGAACAGCTGCCGGGCGATTTCCGAATTGGAGACGTCCGTCTGCAGCTTGCTCAGGATGTCCATTTCCCTGGGACTGAGCTTGCTCACCGTATCTTGCCTGAAGGCTGGCAACCGCGACCGCGCGGATTCCACCACTTTGCTCAACATTTTACGCGACATCGCAATCTCACCCTCCTGCAGTGCACGCAGACTGGCGATGAGCGAGGAAGTTGAGACGTTCTTCAACATATAACCCTTGGCGCCCAGGCGAATGGCCGAGAGGAGATTATCGTCGGTCTCATAAACCGTTAGAAAGACGATCTTGCAGGCCGGCATCTCCGCCAGGATGACCTCGGTCGCCTCAAGACCTGTTCCGTCCGGCAGAGAGAAATCCATCAGAATAATATCGGGCTTGTGACGCCGGGCTTTTTGAATGCCTTCCTGCATGGTGCCAGCCTGGTCCACGACATGGAAATCCGCCGTGGATCGCAGGAGGCTGATCAACCCTTCCCGAAACATGATGTGGTCATCCACGACCAGGATGTCTTGCGGTGTTTCATCCTTGTTGTCCATTTTGCGCTCCCTTGGTCCAAATCAATGGAATTGAGATCAGAAACGTGGTGCCTGCGCTGGAGGAATTGATCGCCAGGCATCCGTTCAGTTTTGCGACACGCTCGTGCAGAATTTTTAACCCGAAATGACCTTCGGCCCCGCTATTTTTTGCATCGAACCCCACCCCGTCATCCGAGACAGATATATCGAGATAGCTCTTGCGCCAGAGGATATGCACTGTGACCTGCTCTGCCCGGGCATGTTTTTCGATATTGTTGAATACTTCGTAAAAAACATAAAGTACCAGCTGTTGCGCCTCGGGCAACAAGCTGACCGGTCTTCCCACCGACCTGAAATTCAGATGGAAGCCGGCGCGGCTGGCGATCTTTCTGGAATGCTCCCGCAGGATATTCGTCAAATGAGGGATGGTGTCAGGCTGGATCCTTTTCAGAATATCGCGCACAATCTCGTAGGATTCGTTTGCTACGCTCTGCAACTGATGCAACTCTGTGTAAAGGTCCCTCGATTTCCCGAGAGCCTTCCTGTTCCCCAGCTGATCCAGTTTCAAATGCAAATATCCAAGGTTCTGGCCCAGTTGATCGTGCACATAGCCAGAGACAGTGCGTCTTTCCGCCATGGCTACCTGGGCAGACTGCAGGTCCATAATCCTCCTGAGATTTCTGCTGGCGCGCAATGCCACGGCAATTTCATCTCCAATGTTGACGAACATTGCCCGTTCATCCTCCATCAACCTCGCCCCCGTAGCCAGCCGGAATTTCAGCACAGCTTGATTCGAATCCTGGTCGACCATCCCGAGACTGTACGTGAGGTAGGAACTTGCCGCCCTGTCAGTGCTGCGACATAAATGAAAGTTGATTTTGCTGCCCGATTTCTTTTCGAGGCACGCAGGGCAGGGAATAGTGGGGTCCCAGGCTTCCCGATCGGAGGTCTCCCGGGCGCCTTCCCAATGACTTGCGATCTCGAGTTTTTCATTGAGCGGATTACCGACCAGAAGATAAGCCTCATCCACCTCGGCAATCCGGCTGGGCAGTTCTGCCAGCTTCTTCGCCAAGAGATCCCAATCATCGTGGGCTGTCAGCTCGATACTCAATGCATGTTTGTATTCCAGAATCCTCAGCGCCTGCCGGTGGGCTGTGTTCGAGCGTGAATAGAGCTCGATCAGGGTGCCCGTGGAGATAAGCAGGACCGCGTACTGGAAGACCTCGAAATAATGAAAAGGCTGGTCCAACACCCTGAGGACCATAAACTCCTGTACTTCCACCCACAGCAAAGAAAGACCCACGGAGGCAAGGATCAGCCATCGCCACCTTTTTGCCTGCATAAGCATTCTCTTGACGAAATGCCAAAGCTTTAGTTGCATTGTTCCTGTTACACGTAGGATTTCGGAGCAGGCTCCCTGGGCTATCCCGCATGGCTCTCTCACACGAAGCCGGGACTTTCCTGTAGTCACGGAACTGAAACGGAGCATCGAACGAGAGACACAAGAAACTTAAGCGAGACGATGGAGGTCTCCAATTATGAGAGCCTCTTAATGTTCAAGACGGGAAGATCGCCAAAAAGTTACTATTCAGACCTGAAAAGTCGGAATCTGGACAATGGGCGGTACCGTGACAGGGTGCTTTCAAGCTCCGAAGATCTGCAATTCCAAGGATCTTGCTGACAAACACCAAATGGGAAGGATCCGTAACTGCTTTCGGCGCTAACTCGTACCAAGGATCAGAACAACGATCAGCAATATAACCAACTCGGAGAGGACGCCATACAGCACTCGTTTCCTGGTATTTGTGGTATTGGTGATATCCATCATCTGCTGCATCAGGTAATAAATCACATTTCCAGATTGATGCAGTCCGATCACGAACCACAGGGAGCTTGTCTGGTACAGGGCATACGCCAGGGTGAGCCCCAGAACCGGCAGGTGGTACCAATCGGTGATGGGCCGAGTAAGCAATCGGATACTGTGGTTGAAGGTGTAGACGAGCGCGCTGAACAGCACAAAAACCAGAAGGGGTGAGCTCTGCAGGAACCGCCAAAGGTAGCCGCGTGTGATCAAGTCCTCTCCGGCCGCCGCAGGAAAATTCGTAAACAAGACCCAGAGGGTCCCGGTCAGGAGGGCGCGCCAGGTGAAGCGGAGATTGGAGGCTTGCCTGACTCCAAGCCGCAGCCCGATGAATTCCAGGAAGGTTTGCAACGCCAGACCCAATCCAACCCCGAACAGATAATCCTTCCACCAGCCTGTGTGCAGACCCATGCCATAGGATGACAGGCCCGGGTCTCCCTGCCAGCGGGCGACCAGCTCGGCAGCGGGGATGACGAGTAGAAACAATAGAAACACCGAATACGGCTTGCCTGGGAATTTCAACAGACCCTGCCCGTTAGCTTCGGCAAGTTGGTAGAGCAGGAAGAGAATCAGAAAGCCGCTGAGGGCGCTACTGGAGGCCATTTTTCTATTTGACCATAAAGACAGCGGGGGCGATCAAAATCCACGAGAATTTCGCCAGGTCGGGATCAAAATAAGCTAATCCTATGGAACACAGAAAGATGGTGGGCGCAACCAGATTTCTCACTATGCCGCGGCGGACCACGGCAGACGCGATGCCACGTGCAACCAGGCGCCGGCGATAGGAGGCGTACACCCACAACAATGCGGACAACAACCCAACCACCGAAGCGTTCAAGGCATACAGAATCGTCGCGGTCCGGTTACCGTTTTCGCTGATGACAGCGGTCGGGAAGGGGATGAATGCAACCGACATCAGAATGAGCAGGTTCAGGAACATCAGCCGCGTGTCATATCGCTCGATATAACGGTATTGACGGTGATGAATCACCCAGAAATTCCCGATGCTTAGAAAGCTGATGATATAGCCGAGATACTTGGGCCAGATGGAAACCAGGCTTTGCAGAAGCTCGCCATTGCTGGCATGGATGACATCCTCCGGCAGGCGGATCTCCAGCGCCATCCGCCTGCGCACGAATACGATCTGGTTCCCGGTCATCTTGCATGGACTCCATGACCTGGCGCTGAGGTATACCAACTTCCCGGTCATTCCGCTGGATGTGGTGCAGGTCACGCTGCTCATGCTCTACGGCATTTCCCTGTTGAGAGGCTGGAAGAATCCCGATCCGTCAGTAGAATAGTCTCCGCCGCAGGTAAGCCGCGTGTGAAGGGAGGCAGTTCATAGATCTGGCAAAGGTGCCGCCTGTGCGATGCCCGGAACTGATGTTGAACCAGGAGGGCGCCGCAATCTATCTATGTTCTATATCAAGACCGTTAAAAAAACAAGAGAATACAAGAATTCCGGTTAGAATTACGACAAGTTCCATCAACTAAGTCTGTTTGTAGGACTGCCGATTGTTGGGCAGATGTTGTCTTCCTTATTGGTCTAGCAACCCGGTCATTCCGCTGGTCTAGATTCCCGGGTGGATAGGACTCGCAGGTACGGTATTGATCAAGGAACTTATGCTCTTTAACAAAAGCGATCTTACGGGTTTTCTGTCTTGAAATCATTCCGGTCCTACAAACGGCCCTTTCCGCTGAGGAAGTCCGCATGCCTCGTTTGTTCGGCAGGAGGATGATGACAGACAATGTGCCTTTTTATCTGGAGGAGATTATGGCAAAAAGACTGGTCCGTTCATTTTCTGTTCTTATTATTCTTGTTGTAGTGTTCTCTCAGCTGGGTCTGAGTCCTGCCGCTCGGCGGAGTGCCGCCGCGGCTCCCGCGCTGGACCCCATCCCGACCAATCCCAGCTTTCTGGGCGTGACTCTTTCGAATGTCAAGATCAATGGGGGCAGCAACACTGCCTACGTGGCGCCGGGCAGCACCTTTTCTCTCAGCATGGACTACTCGATTGTCGATCCAGGATGTCCCGGGTGCATCGATGAAATTCAGATCGGCTTCAGCACAAGCGATCCTGTTGCCTGTGCCTATACGGGTGTGCCGGGCGCCGCGGGCGTGTCTGGCAGCGCAACGCTGACCCTGACAGCACCTGGCACACCCGGGGTATATTATCTCGGGTTCGATCGGGCACAGCATTTTTCCTGCGCCCAGGCACTTGCCTCGGGCTGGTGGAGCGGCGCGCCAGGCTCAAGCCGCTACATTGCCAGCGTGACTACAGCCCTGGTAGTCAACTCGACCGCCGACACAGACGACGAAAGCTGCGATGCCGCTAATTGCACATTGCGCGAGGCGATCAACGCGGCAAACTCCAATGCCGGCCGGGATTCCATCATGTTTAACATTCCCGGAGTAGGGGTACACACGATCTCGCCTGCGCTCGCATTGCCCCCGATCACCGACCCCGTCGATATCGACGGCTACACCCAACCGGGTGCCAGCGCGAACACGCTGGCGGTAGGCGATAATGCCGTCATCCTGATCGCGCTAAATGGTGATAGTTGCAGTTTGTGTGCACAGGCGTTATTGATCAGCTCGGGGGACAGCACAATCAGAGGAGTGGCTATTCATGGGAACTTCAACAATGGGATTGAGGTGAATGGCTCGGGCAGCACCATCGCTGGCAATTTCTTTGGCATTCAGCCGGATGGAACCGCCGACGGTGTGATCGCCTCCGGCGTGTATGTCAATAACACTTCCAATAACACGATCGGCGGGACAGCACCGGCCGACCGCAACGTGATCTCGAATAACCGCGACGGCGTTTTTATCGCCGCTGGCGCCTCCAATGCAGAAAATAACACCATTGTCGGCAACTATATTGGGACCAGCCCGGCTGGCACAGCGGCGCAGGGTAATACCCAGCGCGGGGTCTTCGTTGGAGCCTTTGGTCAGACGGCGAGTAATAACACGATTTCGGGTAACCTGGTTTCAGGGAACGGTCATTTTGGTGTTCTGTTGCGCGATGGCAACGTGGCCGGGAACTTCGTGCTTGGCAATCGCATCGGCGTGAACGCGACCGGCAGCGCGCTGTCGAACGGCGGCAGCGCCTCCGGGGACGATGGTCTAGCCGGGACCAATGCGCGTGCGGGTGTGTATATCGCCGGACCGAACAACACGGTCGGTGGGACGGCGCCCGGAACAGGTAACACAATTGCCTTCAACAGCGGCGCGGGAGTCAGCGTGGCGTCCGGGTCGGGCAACACGATCTTGGGCAACGCGATCTACTCCAACGATGGACTGGGCATCGACCTGCGAGGCGATGGCGTCACGTTCAATCATCTGGGCGCAATTGCCGGTCCAAACAATTACCAGAATTATCCGGTGCTGACATTGGCATCTTCTGATAGCGGCGCAACGCGCCTTGTGGGCACACTCGATGCGGCTGCCAATCAAAGCTACACAATCGATGTTTACGCAAACCCTGTCTGTGATCCAACATTCTTCGGGGAGGGGCAAACGTATCTTGGCTCGTTCAATGTGAGCACCAGCGCCGACGGGTCGGCGAGCTTCGACCGGGAGATCACAGGCAGCGTCGACGAGCTGACCGGTATTACCATCACCGCGACAGGCAATGACGGCACCTCCGAGTTCGCCTATTGCCGCCCGGCTTCCACCTCCAACCTGAACTGGGTCCAGGCACAGGCAGTTTCAAGCGGCTCGCAGACTCAGCAATTCATTACAGATCTCTTCCAGGAGAAGTGGTTCAAGTTCCCTGTTCAACCGGGTTCCACGGTAAGTATCAAACTGACGAGTCTGCCCGGCAGCGCTGTGAGCCTGCACCGTGACCCCTACTCGATCTATAACGGCTTGATCAATCCGGAGAACAGCGCCGTGTTGAGTGCGGAGGCGGCGAATACGGCTTTCCTGCCCTCGGGCTCGCTGCCGTCGGGGTCTCTACCTTCCGGTTCGTTACCCTCGGGATCTCTTCCTTCTGGCTCGCTGCCTTCCGGGTCGCTGCCGACCGGTTACCTGCCCTCGGGATCTCTTCCTTCTGGCTCGCTACCGTCCGGGTCGCTCCCCTCGGGTTCGCTGCCCTCCGGCTCGTTACCTTCTGGTTCTCTGCCCTCAGGCTCCTTGCCTTCCGGATCTCTGCCTTCGGGCTCATTGCCATCCGGATCGTTGCCCTCGGGCTCGCTGCCGTCCGGGTCGCTCCCCTCTGGTTCCCTGCCTTCCGGTTCTTTGCCCTCTGGCTCGCTGCCATCCGGGTCACTGGATGCCTACGCCATGGCTGCCCGGCAAAGCTTGCTTGGCATTTCCATGGATCCCTACGCCACCGTTCAAACCATCGAACGGAATACGTATGATCTGCAGGAGGACTTATACGTGCGGGTGGTAGGACCTTATAACCTCGAGACACCTTTTATTCTTGAGGTCACGGCGACAGGTGGGGTTTGCAGCGCTATTCAGCCGGTACCGGATTCGCTTCCGGTCATTTCCGGATCGCCGCCTGCTTCCGGTTCCTATCAGACCCTCACCCTGACCGATTCCAGCCGACTGCACGGAACCTCGACGGAGATCGCGGCTGCACTGGCTTCCCTCCAGACCCTTGCGGGGCGGTCTGACGTGGATGGCGTGGTCGTCGATCTAGCAGACTCCAGGTACCGGCGGGTCGCCTTCGCCAATACGCAGGCGGACCAGAACCTGGCGTGTGCATTCGCCAAGAATACCGTAGCGAAGGAAATCAAGAATGTGATCGATGCCTACCGCGCCGCAAACCCGACGCTCCAGTACATTGTCCTGGCTGGCGGTGCGGACGTCATTCCCTTCTTCCAGGTACAGGATGTTTCGGGGCTCGCGAACGAAAAAGATTATGTGGTTCCCGTCGCGCCCTCCACAGCTTCTGAGGCGGGCTTGAAGTCCAATCTGGTACAAGGACAGGACGCCTATGGTTCCCAGGTGGACATCGTCCAGGCTGGGCATACACTGGCTCTCCCGGACCTGGCGGTGGGGCGACTGGTGGATAGCGCCAGCGATATCAACGCCGCAATCAATGCCTACATCGCGACCAACGGGGTCATCGTTCCTCACTCGTCGCTGGTGACTGGTTATGACTTTGTCGGCGATGCGGCTGTGGCGATCAAGGCTGAGCTCGATGCAGGCACGAATTCCACTGCTGACACTCTGATCCAGGCCCCCGGCCTTCCTCCCAGTGACCCGAGCGCATGGACAGCGAATCAACTGCGCACCAAACTACTCGGAGGCAATTTCGATATCGCCATGCTGTCCGGTCATTTTAGTGCGGGCAACCTGCTGGCGGCTGATTATGCAACCCAGCTTTCCGCCTCGGAGATCGCGCAGTCTTCCATTGACTTAACCAATGCATTGATCCTTGCCCTGGGCTGCCATGGTGGATACAGTGTCCCGAAGGAAGACCTGCTGGTCGGCGTGTCCCCGGACCCGGATTGGGCAAAGACTTTCCTGCGCAAGGGCGCGGCTGGTTATATCGCTGCCACCGGTTATGCTTATGGAGATACAGAACTCACGGAATATGGCGAGCGGCTGTTCCTGCTGATGGCGCAGCAATTGCGCACCGGCAGCGGACCGATCTCGCTTGGGCAGGCTGTGGTGAAAGCCAAGCAGCAGTACCTGGCAGAAACGGCTCAATTGACGGGAATCGACCAGAAGACCATTGTGGAAATGACGCTCTACGGTCTACCGATGTTGAAGATCAACCTGCCCGGCGCGCGCATTAACCCGCCGGCGGAGAGCTCGATTGTCAGCGCCACGGACCCGGTAACCTCTGGTCCGGGCGCCGGCTTTGGATTGCGCAGCAGCGTTGTTGTGCTAAACCCTGTTCTCAGCACGCAAACAAAGACGCTCCAGAATCTATCGGACGGTTCCAGCGTTACGACAACCTATCTATCCGGTCCAGATGGCGTTGTTGTCAATCCATTCGAGCCTATCTACCCGAAGCAGATCTATAACGTCAGTTCGAGTGGGCGCGAGCTGCGAGGCGTGGCAATACGCGGCGGTACCTATACCGATCTGGACGGCATCGTGCCGTTGACCTCCTCCCCCACCACCGAAACCTCCACGGCGCATCTCTCCTATAACACCGGGGTCTTTTATCCCACCCAGACCTGGGCGCCGAACTACTACGACGCGATCAATGGCGGCAAGACCCGGTTGGTTCTCTTCCCGGCTCAGTTCCGGTCGAGCGCGCCCGGCGCGATCGATGGTACCCTGCGCAAATTCGGCAGATTAGATCTGCAGCTTTATTATCTTCCCGCCAATTGGGCTGACGCGAGCAGCCCGGCAAGCACGAAAGCCGCGGCGGTGAGCGCCGCGCCGGTCATCCTGGGTGCATCTGGCGTGGTGACCGGAAATGACATCCGATTCAGCGTGAACGCCGCAGCCGACGGCTCGGCAGGCGTACAGGCTGTCTGGGTGCTCTACACGGGTAAGGCAGGAAGTGCTTACCGCGGAACATGGTCCCCGCTGGACTTGCTCCAGAACGCAGATGATCCCACGCTGTGGGAGGGCACTCTCACTCTCCAGCCTGGCGAAGCGCAGGATATTCTTTTCATGGTGCAGGCAGTCGGTGGCGCCGGCCTGACGACCCTGGGGACCAACCTCGGCGCCTATTACAGCATCACCCCCGAAAACGCAACCCAGCTTCCACCGCCCACTGAAACGTCCCTGGATTTGCAGTCGCCTCCTGGAAGTGGAACGTATTTGAAAGACAGCACCTTCCACATGTTGCTGCAACCGGGCGGACAGCCACTGGCAAGCCAGCTTGTGACCCTGGATATCGGCGGGCAGCAGGCTTCTGCCATAACCAATGCCGCAGGGGCGGCAATGCTCACCTTGAAGCTGGTCGTTCGGCCCGGGGATTACACCGCCCAGGCAAGCTTCCGCGGTAATGCCAATTATCTGGGTTCGAACAATGCCCGCAGCTTCACGGTGAACAAGGACAACACAACACTGACCGTCACCCCGTCTTCGGCAAGCGTTCCAGCGAATCAAGCGACGCCCTTCGTCGCGGTGGTGCGCGACTCTGCGGGACGCGCCTTGGGAGGCAAGTCGGTGTTCTTCGTCGTGCACAATAACACAGACTCCTTTGCCGCCTCTGTGATCGCAGATTACAAGGGCAATGCCGCCCTGGGAGCCGTGCCATTACCTCCGGGCACGTATACGGTCGATGCCTATTTCAATGGCACGATCCCGATCAGCCCTGCCATCACTCTGGGCGACGACTACTACCAGAGCTCGAGCCGGCTCGGCTCTTCCCTCACGCTGATTGGCGATACCACCCCGCCGACGATCACGGCGACTGCCAAAACGGCGGCTAACGCGACCTATACGGCAGGTACCTGGACCAATCAGGATGTGACAGTTCACTTCACATGCAACGACACAGAAAGCAGCATCGCCTCCTGTCCTGCGGACCAGACTTTTAGCACAGACGGCACGTTTACCGCGAGCGGCACGGCGACAGACAATGCAAACAATTCTGCCAGCGTGAGCTTTGGACCGATCAAGATCGACAAGACCGCGCCGGCGCTGGCGCCCGTTGTCACCCCGAATCCTGTCGTTCTGAATGGGAGTGCCACGGCTGTTCCGGGCGCCACCGATACAGGTTCCGGAGTCGCCACCCAGAGTTGTAGTCCGATCTCTACCGCTACGGTTGGAGTGAAGACCGTCAGCTGCACAGCAACAGACGTTGCCGGGAACACAAGCACGGCAAGCGCATCGTATCAGGTGATCTTCGTCTTCACCGGCTTTTTCGATCCGGTGAAAAATCCACCGGTCATGAATCAGGTGAATTCTGGCCGCAGCGTGCCGATCAAATTCAGTCTCGGCGGGAACCAGGGCCTGGCGGTATTCGCGACAGGATTCCCGCAGTCACGCCGGGTACAATGCGATACGGCTAACCCGGTCGACAATGTGGAAGACACCCTCTCTGCTGGCTCAAGCTCCCTGAGCTACGACGCGGTCACAGGAATTTACACCTACGTCTGGAAAACGGACAAAGCCTGGCAGGGCACTTGCCGACAATTCAGCGTACAATTAGTTGATGGAAAGACATACACGCTGAACTTCAAGTTCATTCGTTAACAGGCAGGAACTGGCAGCAAGGCAAGAAGGATGCCTGTGGGATGGAAAATCACATTTTTCACAGGCATCCTTTTTCTGCCCTTGCAGACAAAACGCTAGTTGGGATCTCTACTTTAGCTGTGCAAAGTCACTTATGTCCGACCAGCCTCCCTCTAAATAAGTCGTTATGGAATCTTTATACGCGTACATTCCAACGGATCGCCGCCATGCTTTGGCGCAAGGCACTCACCTGCCTGACCAGACGACCGGCGCCGCCCTCTTCGCCGATATCTCGGGGTTCACACCGCTGGCGGAGGCTCTGGTGCATGCCCTGGGTCCTCAGCGCGGCGCTGAGGAATTAACCGGTTGGCTCAATAGGATATACGATGCCCTGGTGGCTGAGATTGAAAGCTACCGGGGGAGTGTCATTGGTTTCAGCGGCGATGCGATGACCTGCTGGTTCGACGATCGGACCGAGCGATACCTGGAGCCCCACCCTCGAGCTTCCTCCGCGTTTCGCGCAGTCGCCTGCGCCCTGGCGATCCAGCGCACGATGCAACAGTTTGCACAGGTGAATATCACAGGGGCAGGTGCTGTGTCTCTGGCGATCAAGGTTGTGGTAACCGTTGGTCCTGCCCGGCGTTTCCTGCTCGGTGATCCGGCGATCCAGCTTGTGGACGTGCTGGCAGGTGAGACGCTTTATCGTCTGGCGACCGGCGAGCACCATGCCCACCGGGGCGATGTGTTGCTGGATCAGCCTGCAGTCGCCGCTCTGGGAGGACAGATCGAGGCATCGGAATGGCGTGCCGATCCGGAGAGCGGACAACGATTTGCGGTGGTGAACAGGTTGATGACGGCCATCGAGCCCGATCCCTGGCCGCCCTTGAAGACGGATGCACTGGTCGATCATGTTGTCCGGCCCTGGTTATTGCCCCCGGTCTATGAGCGGCTGATGAATGGCATGGGAGAATTCCTGACCGAACTGCGTCCCACCGTGGCGCTCTTCGTGCGGTTCTCGGGCATCGACTACGATGGAGATCCCGAGGCGCAATCCAAGCTCAACACCTACATCCAGGCAGTCCAGCGTATCCTGGCACAATACAACAGCTATATGATCCAGCTGACCATCGGGGATAAAGGCAGCAATTTCTATGTTTCGTTTGGCGCACCGCTGGCGCACGAGGATGACACCATCCGCGCCGTAGCAGCTGCACTGGACCTGCGGGATCTCCAGATGGATTTCCTCACCGGTGTACAGATTGGAGTCAGCCAGGGGCTCACGCGGACGGGCGCGTACGGAGGCATGTATCGCCGTTCTTACAGCGCCATCGGCGATGCAGTCAATATGGCTGCCCGACTCATGCAAAATGCTCCTGTAGGTCAGGTGCTGGTCAATCAAAACGTTCGCAAAGCAACGGCAGACAACTTCACCTGGGAGGAGCTTCCGCCTCTGCTTGTCAAAGGTAAGTCTCAGCCGGTCACGGTCTTTCAACTGGTTGCCAGGCAGGAACGGCATGGCATCCGTCTACATGAGCCGAAGTATGCCCTGCCCATGGTGGGACGGGCAGCCGAGCTGGCGTTGATCGAACAGAAGCTGGAGATGTCGCTGCTAGATCATGGTCAGATTGTGGGCATCACCGCCGAGGCGGGCATGGGGAAATCACGCCTGATGGCAGAAGTGATTCGCCTGGCAAGAGGACGCAATATGCTCGGCTACGGAGGAGAATGCCAATCCTATGGCATCAGCACCAGTTATCTGGTCTGGCAGAGCATCTGGCAGGGATTCTTCCATCTAGACCCTGGTTGGTCGGCGGCTGAGCAAATCCAGTCGCTGGAAGAGCAAGTGTCCGAGATCAATCCGGCGCTGCTCCCCCGCCTGCCGCTGACGAGCGCGGTCCTCAATCTTCCGATCGCCGATAATGAACTGACAGGCTCATTCGATGCCAAGCTGCGGAAGGAATCGCTGGAAGCCCTGCTCGTGGATTGTCTGCGGGCACGCGCCCGAACCGCCCCGGTCTTGCTGGTGCTGGAAGATTGTCACTGGCTCGACCCTCTTTCCCACGATTTGCTGGAAGTGATCGGGCGTGCCATTGTAGATGTGCCCGTGCTGATCGTACTGGCATACCGCCCCCCGCAACTGGAGCGGGTGTTGGCTCCCCGTGTCAAACAATTATTCTATTTTACAGAGATCGCCCTGACCGACCTGCCGGATGAGGAAATCGAACAGTTAGTCTCGCTCAAACTGAGTCAGATTTATGGCGAGGAGGCCAGACTGCCGAAAGAGCTGATCAAGAAAATCAGTCTCCGCGCCGAAGGCAATCCCTTCTATATCGAGGAGTTACTCAATTACCTGCATGACCGGGATATCGATCCGCAACAGCCTGAAGCCCTGGAGCAGATCGATCTACCGGATAGTCTTTACAGCCTGATCCTCAGCCGAATCGATCAGCTCAGCGAAAACCAAAAAACCGTCCTGAAGGTAGCCAGTGTCATCGGTCGTTTATTCCGGGCAGCCATGTTGTGGGGTGTCTACAACCAGTTCGGCGATCAGGAGCGGGTGCGCAGCGATCTGAACACATTGAGCGCCCTGGAATTGACGCCGCTCGACACGCCCGAACCAGAGCTTGCTTATCTCTTCAAGCATATTCTGACTCAAGAGGTAGCCTACGAGACCTTGTCCTTTGCTACGCGCGCCATGCTCCATGATCAGATCGGGCAATACATCGAAAACACCTATCGCGATGTGCTCGACCAGTATGTGGACCTGCTGGCATATCACTTCGAGCACAGTGAGAATTTACCAAAGAAACGCCAATACCTGTTGAAGGCCGGGGAAGCCGCACAGGCCGTGTTTGCCAATGTGGCAGCGATCGCCTACTACCGCAAGGTACTGCCATTGCTTCCCGAAGATCAGCAAGTCGCTGTCATGTTGAGACTAGGCCAGGTTCTCGAGCTCGTCGGCAACTGGAAAGAGGCGGAGCAGATCGATCGTCAGGCTGAAGCACTGGCAGGCCGCCTGGACAGCGTACGGGAGCAAGCCAGGGCACAACAGGCGCTGGGCTGGCTGCTGAGAAAGCAAGGACAGTACGCCGATGCGGAGGACTGGCTCGTACGCGCCCGCGATAGCTTCCGAAAGCTGAGTGACAAAGCAGGGGTCAGTCATGTTCTGTCCAACATTGGTGAAATCTACCGGCTGCAGGGTAAGTATGAAGAAGCACGATTCTATTACGATGAAAGCCTGAGCCTGGCAGAATATATTGCCGAAGATCATGACCGACAGGCGGCGCGGGCCCATGCGCTCAAGGGCAGTGGGACAGTTGCTACCTGGCAGGGTGATTACGCAAACGCGCGTGCCTTCAACCGCGAGAGTCTGGCGATCCGCCGCGAGCTGGGCGATACGCCCGGTGTTGCAACGTTGCTCAACAACCTGGGAATCATTGCCCGGTTCCAACGCGACCTGCCCGGTGCACGGGAGATGAATGAAGAAAGTCTGACACTCTTCCGCGAAATTGGCGATCGCTGGGCTGTCGGGCAACTGCTCAATAATCAAGCCTGCGTTGCCAGCGATCAGGGAGAGTATGCTGAGGCGCGGGTCCTGCTCCAGGAAAGTCTGATGATCCGCCGGCAACTGGGCGATAAGGCTGGACTGGCACTTTCCCTCAACACCCTGGCGGACGTTGTACTGGATGAAGGCAAGTTTTCTGAGGCTCGTCCTCTGCTCGATGAAAGCCTGGAGATCAGCCGTGAGCTCGGTGACCAGACAGCCATCGCGTACCTGCTCGAGGATTACGGCGGCCTGGCTGCTGCGGAAGCCAGGCACCAAAAAGCATTGCAGCTGGCTGGTTTTGCCGCCGCGCTGCGTGAAGCGATCGGAGCGCCTCTGCCTCCTGCCGAGCAGGCACGGGTGGACAGGATGATCGCGCCCGCGCGTGCAGCCCTGTTAGCCTCCGCGGTGACAGCCGCCTGGGAAAGCGGACGATCGCTGGGGTTGGAACAAGCCATAGAGCTGGCGCTGTCTGCTCCCTAGCCCGATCGGGCCCCGCTTTCGCCCCCTGCGGGCTGTGAAGTCAGTGCGCGGATGGATTCGGCTGACCAGGCGAAACATCGCCATGATCCATCGGCCGCCAACCACTGCAACAGCCGCGCCGGGCGAGCTGCGACGATCCGGCTTGTGCCGCGCTAGGCTTCCAAAGTTCGGATCATGGAATCGCTCCTTTCGCCCTTTCGCGTTCTGGCGAGCACCAGCCAGTACACACCGATGAACACGGTGCTGAGCAGCGTGCCCCAGTACATGAGCTGCGTCCAGCCGAGAAGAGAATCGGTGCCGGCATAGAGACCATGGAAGAGCGCTCCCAGGTACGCCGCAATACTGAGATAGTGGATCGTGCGGAATGCCTTCATGGAGATGCGACTGCGAATATAGAAGGTCACCGTGACCAGGACCGATAGATAAAAAGCAATGATGCCGATCCCGGTCCAGAGCGGGCGATAACTCGAAACAAACGGCAGCAGGATCTCTACCAGGCTCAACGGTTCTACCCGGTCGAACAGCAGAACGATCACGTGCACGAGCACAAATCCCAGGCTCAGCAGCGAAAGGTGTTCGTGGAAGTCATAAATAAACACCCGCTTCAGCCATGAGTCGAAGATCTTGCTGCTGATGGCAAAGCCCCACAGCGTGGAAAGCCAGACCAGCAAGTACGCCATCAAGCCTGAGGCGCGTGAGATATACCACCACATATGAACATTATCCAAACCGAGGAACTGGTTGACCAGCTGCAATGGAGAGATCCCGGTCGCAGCCTGCATAGCCAGCATCCCAAATGCCAGGAGAACCACGCCCAGCACGAGCAACGCGCTGATAACCAGGATGTTTCTCAGCAAGGGAGGTTGAACATTTTTATCCAAAGATTGGTTATACGTATTCATAAATTCTCTCTACTTCTCTCGGTGATTTCCAGAGTTGCCGTTGGGCGTCCACAGCCAGGAAGGAAACCTCAGGATGGTCCTCGAGCAGGGCTTCCGCTCTCTCGGGACCCGCGATCAGGATCGCTTTGGCAAAAGTCTCGGCCTGGACCGCTTGCGGGGCAAAGGCGGTAACGCTCGACCAGGGCGTCTCCGCAGGCTTGCCCGTGCGCGGGTCGATCAAATGGTGCCTTTCGAGGTCTCCCTGGCGCCACCTGCGCTTGGCAATGGAGGAGGTGGCTACAGCACCCGACTCCACCTGCAAGACCATCAAATTCAGACTCGGATCCTTTGGGTCTTCCAAGCCGATCTCCCAGGCAGACTGTCCGGCTGGCTGGCCGACCAGGAACATATCGCCGCCCGTATTTACCGCGCAGGCTGTGCAGGAGAGCGCCATCCTGCGGGCTGTCTTCTCGGCGATCCAGCCTTTGGCGATCCCCCCTAGATCGATCTGCATGCCGGCGAGGAGATAGACCTGACCGCGCAGGGAGTCGATCTCGATGGCAGAAAAAGGAATCTTGCGCAGGCGCTCGGATTTGGCTGGAATCGGGGCAGTACTGTGCGCGCGGAGCTCATCAAAGCTGTGGATGTATCCGGCAGCCTGAAGGTCTGGAAGAATAGAGGGATCGAAGATTCCCTGTGTCGCCTGGTGCAGTTCCAGCGCTTCGACGAGTAGCTCCAGCATATCGGGCGATACAGAAAACCATGTGCCGGCAGACCGGTTCAGGGCGGAGAGCTCGCTGGTCTCCTTGAAACGGCTGAAGCGCTCTTCGCATTGCTCGATGAACACCTGTGCCCTTTCAAACACGGGCGCAGGATCATCACATTCCGCCGCCAGGACGACATTCGTATTCATGGCGCGAAACTCGTAATACTGCATCAGGAGCATCCTGTACGCAGACGGGGCATGAACGACGGTTGCGATGGATTGACGGAAAAGGTCCGCCGACCATTCGCATTGAGATCTTCGGTGCTCAGGGTCGGGATCGCCTGGATATCGGGCATCGCGATGGAGGTGTTGCCGATGCGCGTGGGAGTCGCTGCTTCCACGGTGCGCGAGAGGAAGATCCAGCCGAGGACGAATCCGACCAGGCTGGAAATCGTCAGCCAGATCCGCAGGAGCTTTCGAGAAACGTTCATGAGTCGTCTCCTCCGCGGCGGTCACCCGAGGGCAAAAAGCCGGGCTGGCTCATCGGATTCACCATGACGGACCCATCGCCCGTGATGCTGATCAATCCCATACTTTGCAGCTGTTCGAGCAGGGATTGATACTGATGGATCTGCTGGTTGGCTGCGTTGATCTGTTCGGTTGCCTGAGCAATCTCAGCCTGATACTGTGTCTCGCGTTGCTGGTACTGCGACACGACCTGCTCGTACTGGGCTACAGCCTCCGGCGAAGTCGCCGCAGATGCGGAGACGGCTGCTGCCCTCGCAGTGGACGTGCCGAAGGCATCCTGACCGATCAGAAACATTGCGCCGGCAAGCAGGGTTGTGACTACGACTGCGGCAAGGAATGCCGAAATTGTTTTTTTCATGCTGACCTCTTTCTGTTCCATAAAGTTTGGCTGCAAACCAATGGACGTCATTCTAAAAGCCCCGGCTTTGAGACGGGTTAAAATGGTTTGTGCTTCGTGTGTGGAAACTGTGAAGGTTTCAGCCACGACCGGTACGCTTCGAAATGACCGATATTCAGGTTTCTGATGGGTCTGGCATGTCGCCTGCTTATCGAATGTGTCGGTCCCCGATCCGCGGCGAAGGAGAACAGCGCGCATAAAACAAGGCTGCCAGGCATCAACAGAATGCCTGGCAGTCTATTTCTTTAGGTATCTACCCGAATTAAGAAGAACCTCTCGAGTGGATCTGACTATTCTTCGCGAGCGGCAATTCCCATCAATACATCTTCGGGAACCAGGGGGAAGTGGTCGAACCACACGCCCGTGGCGTCGTGGACGGCGGCGCTCACCGCCGGAGCAAGACACATGTTCATTACCTCGCCGAGGCCGCGTGCGCCCCAGGGACCGCGCGGGTCGGGGATCTCGAGCACCATGATATTCATTTCCCCGGGGATGTCGAGCACGGTCGGCACCAGGTAGGTGGACAGGCTGGGGGTGAGCACCTGCCCGTCCTTTTCGATGAAGTTCTCCATCACCGCGTAACCGACTGACTGCACCAGCCCGCCCTGGATCTGCCCGATCACCTGCTGGGGATTGATGGCTTTTCCAACGTCGATGGCGCAGTGGATTTTCTCCACGGTCACGTGCCCGGTCTCCATATCCACGAGCACCTCCGCGACCTGGGCGGTATAGGCGTACGCCACGTTGGGATCGCACTGCCCGGTTTCCGGATCGGGCACGGTGGTCTGGTGGGGCCAGTAGGTGTGATCGAGCTGGACGGGCCGTTCTTCGTTCGCCCACATCTCCAGCGCCTTCTCGGCGCCTTCCTTGATGGCGTTGCCGATAAAGAACGTCATGCGCGAAGCAGAGACCGAACCCGAGTCTCGTACCTGGGCGGTATCTGTGGAGATCAGCTCGATCTTTTCCAATGGCAGGTCGAGCGCCTCGGCAGCCATCTGCGTGATCACAGTGTGAGCGCCCATCCCCACCTCGCTGGCGCCGTGACGGATGACCGCCCGGTCGATCTCGCCCTCACCGTACAGGTCGATGCCAATCGTGCAGCTCTCCGGGTAACCGTACGAAAACCCTATGTTCTTATGCGCGCAAGCCAGACCCAGCCCGCGGCGCACGTACGGCTTCACCGGGTCGTTGCGGGCGCGGCGATTGGTGAGCGTCCAACCCTCCGATCTGGAGCTCCAGCCCGCCCCCTCCGCACAAGCCTGCGTCACTTCCCGGATCGTCACCCCGGGCGGGAACGGCGCCCCTGTAGTCTGGAGCGAGCCTTCTCGCGCCAGGTTGCGCATGCGCAGCTCGACCGGATCCATGTCCATGGCGGCAGCCAGTTTGTTCACCATCTGTTCGGCGCAGTAGACTGCCTGGGGTCCGCCAAAGCCGCGGAACGCGCCGCGCGGCACGTTGTTGGTGTATACGTCATAGGCATCCACTTTGACGTTCGGAATTTCGTACGGTCCCAGGGCGTTGATCACGGCGTTGCTGACCACGATGCTGGTCGTGAATTTGTACGCCCCACCGTCTGCCAGCAGCCGGACCTCGGCAGCGACGATCTTGCCTTCCCTGGTCGCGCCCCAGCGGGTGAAGATACGGAAGGGGTGGCGCTTGCAGTGCCCGATGATCGACTCTTCCCGGCTCCACACCACTTTGACAGGATGCGGAGTCCCCATGCGCTGCAGCTTCAGGGCTGCCAGCGCGACGATGATCTGCACGGAGATGTCCTCGCGCCCACCAAAGGCGCCGCCGGTCATCGGGTAGATGACCCGCACCTGGTCCTCCCCCAGGCTGAGCGCATGCGCGATCTGCTTGCGGTCCTTGACACCCCACTGCCCGGTGGTCACTACCGCGAGGCGACCCTCCTCATCTATGTACGCCAACCCGGCCTCGGTCTGGAGATAGGCATGCTCCTGCGCGGGCGTATTGAGAACAGATTCCACAATCACATCTGCTTCACGAAAACCAGCTTCGACATCCCCGTTATAAAGCTTGTGGTGGCCGAAGATATTACTGCCCACATCCGGGTGAAGGACAGGTGCTTCCGGGCGCATTGCCTCTTCCACATCGGTGACCACGGGCAGGTCTTCGTATTCGACTTCGATCAGGTCACGCGCCTGTGCGGCGATCGCTTCGGTTTCAGCGACCACCGCCGCGACCCGATCGCCCACAAAACGGACCCGGTCAGTATATGGTTTCTCGCTCGCGCCACAGAGAACAGGCTGGTCATAAGAGTAATAGCCGAACTCATTGCATGGCACGTCCCGCGCGGTAAGCACCAGGAGCACGCCGGGCACTGCCTCCGCCCTCGCGGTATCCACTCGTTTGACAATGGCATGCGCTCGGTGAGCCATCAACATTTTCAGATACACCTGGCCCGGCATGACCATATCGGAAGCAAAGACCGCTTCACCCCTGACCTTTTCCATTGCATCGACCCGCGGTATAGACTGACCAATGTATTTCATCTTGTTCCTGTCCAATCTCTCGATTGCTGCTCTGCTGTTGTGAATTTTATTACAAACCGTTATGGGTCGAATAGGAAGGACATCACTCATAATTGGATGTTTGTAACACCCCGGTTTCATAGGGAAAGGCACAGAGTGGATGATGATCACACCGCTCTTTGAATTCGGTGTAAACTAGCCCTGTGCCCCGTACCATCTTGCTCGTGGACGATGATGCGCTCATGCGCCGCAGCCTGGCGTTCCATCTCGAACAGGCTGGCTACCAGGTGCAGACGGCTGCCAGCGCCGAGGATGCGCTCGAGATCGTCCGGACTTCCCCGCCAAGCCTGGTCCTGCTCGATATCGGCTTGCCCGGCATAGACGGGCTCGACGCTCTGCGCGAGTTGAAGGCGCAGCACGACCTGCCCGTCGTTTTCCTCACGGCGCGGCGCCGCGAGCTGGACGAGGTCGTTGGACTGGAGCTGGGCGCCGACGATTACATCACCAAGCCATTCGATGTAGACGTGGTGCTCGCCCACATCAAAGCGGTCCTGCGGCGCACCGGGGCAGCCTCCCAAGCAGAAGCAGAGACAAAACGGCTCGTCCTGGGGGACCTGGAGATCGATCCCCAATCGCATACAGTCGCCTGCGGTGGGCGCTATCTCGACCTCTCGCCGCGCGAGTTCGATCTGCTGCTGGCTCTGGCTTCGAAGCCCGAAAAGGTCATCGCCACGGAGGACCTGCTGAGCCAGGTCTGGGGCGCCGAGTTTGTCGGTCAGCCACAGGTGGTCTACGTTCATATCCGCTGGCTGCGCCAGAAACTCGAGTCCGATCCCGATCATCCACAACGCATCCTGACTGTGCGCGGCGTGGGATACAAGCTGATCCCACAACCGGCGGGATGACCTCGCTATGTTCCGCTCCCTGCGCAACCGCCTGATACTCAGCCATATCCTGCCCGCTCTGTTGATCATCCCGTTGATGGGCGCGGCGATGGTGTATGTGCTGGAGACGCGCCTGTTATTGCCTGTGGTGTACAAGAACCTGGCCGCCGACGCCGCTTTGATGGCGGAGATCACGCGCAACCAGCCGATCTTCTGGCAGAACGGCGAGGCAGCGCGCGCCCTGGTCAACGGAGTCACTCCTTACCTGAGTGGACGCGTCTCGCTGCTCACCCTCGACGGGCGCCTGCTGGCTTCGGGCGATCAGGCGGACGGCGCGGCGGCGGGACAGGTGGTCGAGCTGCCAGACCTTACGGGGGTCGGGCAGGGAGAAACAGTCCAGCTGCAGAGCGGGGCTGTTGCGGAAGTGTTCACGCCGGTCTTTGACCTGGCAGGCCAGCCAATCGGCATCATCCGTATGACGACACAAGTCGTGACCGTCTCAGGCGAGGTCTACCAGTTGCGTTATCTGCTGGGAACCATCCTGTTGATCGGCGTGCTGGCGGGCGTGGCACTGGGCTCCTATCTCGCGTTCAACATCAACCGTCCGATTCAACAGGTGACAGGCTCCGTCCAGGCACTGGCACAGGGCGACTGGCAGGCGCATGTGGAAGAGAGAGGTCCGGAGGAAATGCGCCGGCTGGCAGCCACCGTCAATGGTTTGGTAGACCAGTTGAACAGCCTCGAGAACGCGCGCCGGCAGCTGCTCGCCAACCTGGTCCATGAGCTCGGTCGCCCGCTCGGAGCGATCCGCTCGGCGATCCAGGCGCTGCTACACGGCGCGACCCGGGACACGCAGCTCTCGGGCGACCTGCTGACCGGCATGGACGAGGAAACCGTCCGCCTGCAGCGCTTGCTCGATGACCTGGCCGGGCTGCACGAGCAGGCGCTGGGCAGGCTGGAGCTGAACCGCACGCAAGTCCAGGTCAATGAATGGCTCATCAGCACGCTGTCACCCTCGGAGGCCTCTGCCCGGCAGAAGGGATTGCGCTGGACAACAGACATCCTGCCAGATCTGCCCGTCGCGACCATGGATCCGGACCGCATGGCGCAAGCCGTTGGGAATATGCTCAGCAACGCGATCAAGTTCACGCCGGTGGGCGGGCAGATCTCCGTCGCGGCAAAGGTCGAGGGGAGTCTGCTTACCATCGAAGTGGCTGACACGGGTCCGGGCATCCCGCCGGAGGAACAGGAGAAGATCTTCCGGCCATTCTACCGCGTGCGCCCGTGGAGCTGGTCACGAGTTTGCGCGGCTCCGT